>NZ_JBSFNS010000015.1:0-139005 GCF_053587275.1 Amycolatopsis sp. NPDC003676 | reverse complement strand
TCGCCGAGCGAAGACTTGTACGCGATCTTCGCCGGGCGAGAGTCGGGCGCGACGCCCATATAAGCGTCAGCCGTGTACGGCGCGAGGTCCGCGATGAGGTTCAACCGTGCGGCCAGCAGCTGTGCGCCAGCCACCGAGAGATGGTCGTCCCACACGTCGAGCGTCGACAGTGCGTACGGGTCTTCGCGACCAGTACGGCGTTTGCCCGCAGTCTTAAGAAGCGCGTTGCGCTGCTTAAGCACCTTCTCGTAGTCCCCGCGCACGCCTGCGTACCGAGGAGCGCGAAGCACGAGCAGTTCGTCCATGAACCGACGGCGTTCGCTCGGATCGCCGCGCACGAGTGAGAGGTCCTCGGGAGAGAACAGCACCGTACGCAGAATGCCGAGCACGTCGCGCGGCTTGCCGACTGCTCCCCGATTCACGCGAGCGCGGTTGGCGCGGCCGGGCGTGATCTCGAGTTCGACCGTCAGCTCGCGGTCTTCGTTGACGACCGCGACCCGGACGAGCGCGCGTTCACAGCCATGACGGACGAGCGGGGCGTCCGTGGCGACCCGGTGCGAACCGAGGGTCGCCACGTAGCCGATCGCTTCGAGCAGGTTCGTCTTCCCCCGGCCGTTCTGGCCGACGAGCACGACCGGCCCCGGTTCGAGGGCGAGGTCGGCCAGCGGCCAGGACCGGAAGTCGGTGACCTGGAGATGTCGCAGATACACGGGCGGGGACCGCGGGAGCTAGCTCCCGGCCTTCTTCACCGCGTGGCCGCCGAACTGGTTGCGCAGCGCGGCGACGGCGCGCATCGCGGCGGAGTCCTTCTGCCGCGAGGAGAACCGGGCGAACAGCGCGGCCGACAGCACCGGGGCCGGAACCGCGTTGTTGACCGCTTCCTCCAGCGTCCAGCGGCCTTCGCCGGAGTCCTCGACGTAGCCTTCGAGGTCGTCCAGCTCCGGGTCCTCGTCCAGCGCGCGCACGAGCAGGTCGAGCAGCCAGGAGCGGACCACGGTGCCGCGCTGCCAGCCCTTGATCACGGCGGGCACGTCGTCGACGATCTTCGCGGCTTCGAGCAGCTCGAAGCCCTCGGCGTAGGCCTGCATGATGCCGTACTCGATGCCGTTGTGGATCATCTTCGCGTAGTGCCCGGCGCCCACCGAGCCAGCGTGCGAGAAGCCTTCCTCGCGCGGGCCTTCCGGACGCAGCGCGTCGAAGATCGGCATCGCGCGCTGGACGTCGGACGCCGCGCCGCCGACCATCAGGCCGTAGCCGTTGTCCTTGCCCCACACGCCGCCGGAGACGCCGCAGTCGAGGTAGCCGACGCCGTGCGACGCAAGCAGATCAGCGTTCAGCTTGTCGTCGGTGAACTTCGAGTTCCCGCCGTCGATCACCAGATCGCCCTCGGACAGCAGCTGCCCGAGCTCGGTGACGGTCTGCCGGGTCGGCTCCCCGGCCGGGACCATGATCCACACGATCCGGGGACCGGACAGCTTGGACACCAGGTCTTCGAGCGAGGTCGAGTCGCTGACGTCCTGGTTGCGGTCGTAGCCGACCACCTCGTGCCCGGCGGCGCGCAGCCGCTCGCGCATGTTGAAGCCCATCTTGCCCAGGCCGACGAGACCCAGCTGAACCATGAGATCCCCTTTGGATTGGATCGGTTTTCCTCGGTTGGACGCGCCCGCTCAGCCCGGCAGCCGGACCGGCATGAGCAGGTAGAGATATCCGGGGACGACGTTGCCCTCGGCGTCGGCGGGCTTGATCAGCGCCGGCCGGTTGGGCGTGGTGAAGGTCAGCTCGGCCCGGTCGCTGTGCAGCGCGCCGAGCCCGTCGACGAGGTAGCCCGGGTTGAACGCGATGGTGACCGGCTCGCCCTCGTAGTCGACCTGCAGTTCTTCTTCGGCGCTGCCCTCGTCGTCGCCGCCCGCGGACAGCCGCAGGGAGCCGTCGCCGAACTCGAGCCGCACCTGGGTGCCGCGCTCGGCGACCAGCGAAACACGCTTGATCGACTCGGTGAGCGCGCTGACCTCGATGACCGCGCGCGAGGTGTGGTTCGCGGGCAGCAGCTGGCGGTACGGCGGGAACTCGGCGTCGAGCAACCGGGTGGTCGTGTAGCGGCCCGCGCCGGAAAGACCGAGCAGGCCGTCGCCGGAAGCGAGCGCCAGCTGGACGGTGGTGCCCGCGCCGCCGAGCGTCTTGGCGGCCTCGGCGAGCGTGCGCGCCGGGACGAGCACCGCGGCGTCGGACAGGCCCTCGGCCGGCTTCCAGGTGAACTCGCGCATCGCGAGCCGGAACCGGTCGGTGGCGACGAGGGTGAGCGTCTCGCCGGAGATCTCCAGCCGCATGCCGGTGAGCATGGGGAGCGTGTCGTCCTTGCCGGCCGCGGTGGCGACCTGGGTGACCGCCTGGCCGAAGACGTCGCCGGTGAGCTCGCCCGCGTGGGCGGGCTGGGACGGCAGCTGCGGGTAGTCCTCGACCGGCATGGTCGGGAGGCTGAACCGGGCGCTGCCGCACGTGATGGTGGCGCGGGCGCCGTCGACGGAGATCTCCACCGGCTGCGCGGGCAGCGCCTTGGTGATGTCGGCCAGCAGGCGGCCGGAGACGAGCAGCCGTCCGCCGTCGGCGATGGTCGCGGGCACGCCGACCGTGGCCGAGACCTCGTAGTCGAAGCCGGAGACCGTGAGCGCGTCGGACTCTCCGTCCGCGCCCGCGTCGAGGAGAACACCGCCCAGCACCGGCACCGGAGGCCGGGAGGGGAGGCTTCTGGCCACCCACGCGACGGCGTCGGCGAGCCCGTCGCGCTCGACGCGGATCTTCATGCGCGCTTCCTTTCGACAGCCGAGCCCCTCGGCTCGTGAAGGGGTCGCCGGGCACCAGTCGTGAGCACCGCGCGCGACCGGGTCCCCGCTCGGTCCGGTCCGCCCCGCGCGGGAACGGACCAGCTGCAGACATCCACGTTAGGCCGTCGCCGGGGGTGCCGTCACCTCGGCCTCCCCTTGAGTTTGTCGACAAGACGACACGAATCTCGGCTTGTCCCCAGTTTCGTCCTCCGCCTGTTTTTGTTCTGTTCTTTCTTAGAAGAGATGAAAAACCAGTAGCAGTAATAGGGGCTGTGGATTGTGTGGACAGGGCTCGTTCGCGCTGGTCGTGGCGTGCGGCGGCCTGTGGGCAGCCCTGGTGGCGGATCGGTGGATGGTTCGGGCGATCCGTGGATGGTTTCGGGCGGTCCCCGATTCATCCACAGTCGGGCCCAGTTGTCCCCAGGGTTGTCCCCAGGTTGAGGCCGAGTTGTACCCAGGCTCTGGGGGTGGTCTGAGCGCCCGGGATCGCCCTGGTGAGTGACGAACCACAGCTGTGGATGACCTGTGGGCAACCTGGGGAATCAGCGTGGACAACCCTGGGGACAACCTGTGGATTCGGTGTGAGCGGGATGTGGATCAAATCCGGGTCGGCGCAGCTCCGGGATCTGTTGGCACTGTGGGCAAACTGCCCACACCCTGGGGAAAACCCCTTGTGTATCAATAAGTTTGAGAAATTCTCTGTACACAGGCTGTGGACGTCTGTGGATGCGTACGCGTGCTTCGCGCCTGCGCCGCTGCGTACGCACGCTTCAGCTGCGTACGGGCGAGAAGCCAGTGAGGGCAACAAAAAGGCCGCCACGGGGGTCCGTGGCGGCCTTTTTGTCGAAACCGGACTGTCTACAAGCGAGTGTCCAAACGCATCAGTCGGCTACTGACGCGCGCGCTGCTTGATCCGCGACGTCAGCTCTTGCACCTGGTCGTAAATCCGCCTGCGCTCGGCCATCTCCTTGCGGATCTTCTTGTCCGCGTGCATGACGGTCGTGTGGTCACGGCCGCCGAATGTCTGCCCGATCTTCGGCAGCGACATCTCGGTCAGCTCGCGGCAGAGGTACATCGCGATCTGGCGGGCCGTGGCGAGCGCCTTCGTCTTGCCGGGCCCGCACAGCTCGTCGAGCGTCACGTCGAAGAACTCGGCGGTGACGCCCATGATGGTCGGCGCGGTGATTTCCGGCGTGTGCGAATCCGGGATCAGATCGCGCAGCACGATTTCGGCGAGCCCGGCTTCCACCGGCTGCTGGTTCAGCGACGCGAACGCGGTGACGCGGATCAGCGCGCCCTCCAGTTCGCGGATGTTCGCCTCGACCCGCGACGCGATGAACTCCAGCACGTCGCCGGGCACCGCGAGCCGGTCCTGCGCTGCCTTCTTGCGGAGGATCGCGATCCGGGTTTCCAGCTCAGGCGGCTGGATGTCGGTGATCAGGCCCCATTCGAACCGCGTCCGCAGCCGGTCCTCCAGGGTTTCCAGCCGCTTGGGCGGCCGGTCGGAGCTGACCACGATCTGCTTGTTCTGGTTGTGCAGGGTGTTGAAGGTGTGGAAGAACTCCTCCTGGGTGCCTTCCTTGCCCTCCAGGAACTGGATGTCGTCCACCAGCAGGATGTCGACGTCGCGGTAACGCCGCTGGAAGGCGACCTTGCGGTCGTCTCGCAGCGAGTTGATGAAGTCGTTCGTGAACTCTTCGGTGGAGACGTACCGCACGCGCATGCCGGGGAACAGCCGCTGCGCGTAGTGCCCGACCGCGTGCAGCAGGTGCGTCTTGCCGAGCCCGGACTCGCCCCAGATGAACAACGGGTTGTACGCGCGGGCAGGAGCCTCGGCCACGGCGACCGCGGCGGCGTGCGCGAAGCGGTTGGACGCGCCGATGACGAAGGTGTCGAAGTTGTACTTCTCGTTCAGCTTCGTCTTCGACGTCTGCGGCTGCGCGGGCGCGGTGTAGGGCTGGCCCGCGATCGGCTGCCCGGCGAACCGGGGCCAGATCTCGTTGGCGGTCGCCAGCGCTTCGCCTTCTTCGTCGACTTCCTCGTCCGGGTCCTCGATGTCGTCCAGGCCGGGGTGGGCCGGATGCAACGGCTGCTGCTGAGGCGGGGGCGGCGGCGGGTCGACCCGCGCCGGCGGAAGACCGGCCGCTTCGACTTGCGGCCGGCGCGGCGGCGGTTTCGGCTTCGGACGCTCCGGGCGCACGTGGTCGGCCTGGCCGTTCTCCGTGTGCGGGCTCGCGGGCTGCTGTACCGGCATCGGCTCCGGATGCGGGACATCGTTTTCCACCCGGGCGGGTGACGCCGCATAACGGGGTACCGGCGCTACCGGTTCGGTGCTGTCGACCTTCACCGCGAGCGACACGGGACGGCCGAGCCGACGGGACAGCGCTTCGGTGATCGAGGTGCGCAGCGCGCGTTCGATGGCTTCCTTCGCGAAATCGCTCGGCGCGGCCAGCAGCGCGGTGCCGTCGAGGAGACCGATCGGGCGGGTCACCCGCATCCAGGCTCGTTGCTGCGGGGAGAGGGTGCCGTCGGACAGCTCCCGCACCACCTGCTCCCAGATGACGCCCAGATTGTGCTGGTGCTCCGACACCGGTCTGACTCCCCTCCCCTCGTCGGCGCGCACGCCTCGGACCCACCCCGAGCACGTCCTGGAAGCTCGCCTCGAAGCACGCGGTCCGGACTCACCCGCGCGACGGCACAGCGATATCCACAAAGTTGTCCACAGCTGTGCACTAATGTACGGCCGTCCGCAGCCACGCCACCTGCGGGCTCGGCGTACTCCCCGGGCGCCTCCACACCCCCCGGCGCCGGCGAAGCGGCATCAGTCCTGCCCGGAGGCCGAGAGAGGCACGCTAACAAGCCCTGCCCGTTGCCACAAGGCGTGGTGCTGGGCAAGCATTTCACGGTGTACGGCGTGTTGCCATTCGGTGCCGCGCCGTGCCGGGAGGCAGTCTCGCGGGCCGGTCGCCGAGGGTGGCGGAGGGGCGCCTGCGGCGTTCACGACCGGGGTGCGTACCCTCGTAAGGTCTCCCGTATGCGACGGGTGCGTTTCGCGTGCCTACGTATGTCGTCGCTCGTCGTGACGAGACCACCCGGTGGTAGGAGACAGCACGAACTTCCGTGCGACCCGCACGACACGCCGGGCGCCGGGGAATCCGCCGTCGCCCGACGGCCGAGACACAGGAGAAGCAGTGAGCAAGGGCAAGCGCACCTTCCAGCCGAACAACCGTCGTCGCGCGAAGACCCACGGTTTCCGCCTGCGCATGCGGACCCGCGCGGGTCGCGGCATCCTCGCGGCGCGCCGTCGCAAGGGCCGCGCCGAGCTGTCCGCCTGATCCGGCTCCGCGCAACCGCGTCGTGCTGCCCGCTGGCGCACGTCTGCGGCGGAGCGAGGACTTCCGGGTCGTCCTCCGCCGGGGGTCCCGAGCCGGCAGGCGCCGCCTCGTCGTTCATGCGTTGACCACGGACCCGTCCGTGGCCGCCTCGTTCGCGGCCAGGGCGGGTTTTGTGGTGAGCAAGGCCGTCGGCAACTCGGTGGTGCGCCACCGGGTGACCCGCCGGTTGCGCCACCTTGTTTCCGCGCGTCTCGGAACACTGCCCGCGGGCACTTCGTTGGTGGTACGGGCATTGCCTCCGGCGGCGTCCGCGTCGAGCGCGGAGCTGGGCTCCGACCTCGACGCCGCGCTGCGCCGGCTCGGCCTCGCGCCGTCCGGCCGCCCGGCCGGGGCCGATGCTCCCCGGCAGCCGCGTCAACAGGGCGCGGCACCCGACCACGGATCAGCGGTGTAAACGGCCATGGACGCCACCTCCGAGCACAGCACCACCGAAGCACCCGAGGAAGGAAAGCCGCCCCGGCCGGGACCGGTCGCGTGGGTGCTGCTCCTTCCCGTGCGGTTCTACCGCAAGGCGATCTCGCCCTTTCTTCCCCCGGCCTGCCGGTTCTACCCGAGCTGCAGCGCGTACGCAGTCGAAGCCCTGACCCGCCACGGCGCGGCCAAGGGCTCCTACCTCGCGCTGCGCCGGCTGCTTCGCTGCGGCCCGTGGACCCCGCCCGGCCGCGACCCGGTGCCCGAGAAGTTCTCGTGGCGACACCGCACGCCTGAAACACCGATCGAGGAGTAGCTCAGTGCTCGATTTCATCTACTACCCCGTGTCCTTCATCTTGTGGTGTTGGCACAAGGTCTTCGGGTTCGTCTTCGGGGAAGCGACCGCGATCTCGTGGATCCTCGGCATCATCTTCCTGACGTTCACCGTCCGCGGCATCATGTTCAAGCCGTTCGTGAACCAGGTCCGGTCGATGAAGAAGATGCAAGACTTCGCGCCGGAAATGAAGAAGATCCAGAAGAAGTACGCGAACGACCGGCAGCGCCAGGCGCAGGAGATGCAGAAGCTCCAGCGCGAGCACGGCGTCAACCCGCTCGGCAGCTGCCTTCCGATGATCCTTCAGATCCCGGTCTTCATCGGCCTGAACCACGTGCTGCGTGCGTTCACCATGCCGCCCGCGGGCGGCGGCGCGAAGACCGAGAACTACTTCTTCAACGCCCAGGACGTGTTGTCGTACACGAGCGCGAAGCTCTTCGGAGTCAACATGGGCGAGGCGGTCAACAACGGCGTCGGCGCCGTCGCGGGCCACGTCGCGAACGGCGGGTGGCACTGGGAGGTCCTCCCGGTCGCGCTGCCGCTGATGATCATCGCCTCGATCGCCACGCACCTCACCGCGCGCCACTCGGTCTCCCGGCAGAACGCGTCGGCCGCGGGCACCGCGCAGACCGCGATCATGAACAAGCTCACCATGTACGTCTTCCCGCTCGGCGTGCTCGTGTTCGGTGCGTTCTTCCCGCTCGGCCTTCTCTTCTACTGGCTGGCGAACAACGGCTGGACGCTCATGCAGCAGCGCCTCGTCTACACGAAGATCGACAAGGAAGAGGCGGCCCGCAAGGCGGAGGCGGCCGAGAAGCGCGCGTCGCTCGGCCCGAAGCCGGGCCAGAAGCCGACCGCGCCGAAGGTCGGGCAGAAGCCGGTGCAGCAGAAGAAGAACCAGCAGCAGGGTCAGCAGGGCAAGGTGACCAAGGCGGGTTCGGCGCACGGTTTCGCGCAGACCGCCACCGGCGGCAAGTCC
The DNA here is from genome assembly GCF_053587275.1 of Amycolatopsis sp. NPDC003676. NCBI lineage: Bacteria > Bacillati > Actinomycetota > Actinomycetes > Pseudonocardiales > Pseudonocardiaceae > Amycolatopsis > Amycolatopsis sp. NPDC003676. The sequence continues at coordinate 131,064 of NZ_JBSFNS010000015.1, read as the reverse complement.
GGCAACGCGAAGTCCGGCGGCGCCGCGTCGTCCGAGACGAAGGCAGCCGAACCGGCGGAGAGCGCGCCGGAGCAGACGTCGAACCAGAACGGATCGAAGGAGAACGGCACCGGAGTGCCCGGGCTCCTCAAGGACTCGAACAGGAAGTCGGGCCGGAAGCGTCGCTGACGCTTCGGGTTCGGAGAGGAGACTGAAGATGTCGGAGACGGTCGACACGATCGACGCCGATCAGGAAGAGACGAGCGCCGCGGCCGAGCCGAAGGCGGGCGGTGACGACGCTCTCGTGCAAGAGGGCGACATCGCCGGCGACTACCTCGAGCGTCTGCTGGACTTGCTCGACTACGACGGCGACATCGATCTGGACGTCGAAGCCGGCCGCGCGATCGTCAGCATCGACGGCGGCGACGACTTGGAGAAGCTGGTCGGCCCCCGCGGCACGGTGCTCGAAGCGCTGCAGGAGCTGACCCGCCTCGCGGTCCAGCAGGAGACCGGCTCGCGCAGCCGGCTGATGCTGGACATCGCCGGCTGGCGCGCGGACCGCCGCGAGGAGCTCCGCGAGCTCGGCCGGTCCACCGCCGAGTCGGTGCTGTCGAGCGGCGAGCGGGTGCGCCTGCAGCCGATGAGTCCGTTCGAACGCAAGGTCGTCCACGACGCGGTCGCGACGGTCAAGGGCGTCACGAGCGAGAGCGAGGGCGAGGACCCCAAGCGGCGCGTGGTGATCTTCCCCGAGGACTGAGCCTCTCGGACACAGAGCACTGAGCCGAAGCGGCCCACCGGAGTGATCCGGTGGGCCGCTTCTTTTGTGCCTGCTTCGTGCTCCGGTACTAGAGCACGAGTCACGCCGAGCTCCTTGACTACTGCGATCGGTCCTTCGAAACGCACAGGCGTGGCGCCCTCGCCGAGGAGAGTCCTCCCCGCCGTCGGAGGACGAGGGGTGCCGGTTCGACAGCCAACCTTCGCCAGTCGCATGGCTGCGTTGCCGTCGCCTCGATGTCTCCGGCGACGAAGGCGAAGTTCTCGTCCTCCTCCGGTTGGCCGCCGGGACGTCGTTTCGCCGGTGTCCCCCACTCCGGCTTGGGCGCTTCGACTCCGCTGATCGTCGGCACGGTGGAGCGTCCGCGACCACCGTGCCTCTGTCGAGAGGTGCGGTGGTCGGTGCGCGTTGACGCACGGAGCGAATTACAAGCGTGGCGTTTCACGTGAAACTCGCCGCCCCCTCACCCGGCTCACCGCGTTTCACGTGAAACGACCTGTGGATCGCTCGGCGACTCGAGTGGAGTTGTCCACAGTTGCGGTCTGTCGGCTCGATTTGGCGTCGGCATCAGGGACAATCAACCGAGCGCGTTTCACGTGAAACGCGCGGAGCGAGGAGTGGGAGTAGTGAGCTTGGACGGCGCCACCGGGACGGTCCGGACCGCGGCGGTGGAGGTGTTCGGGGAGCGCGTCGAGCAAGCCGCCGGGTACGTGGAGCTGCTGGCGACTCATGGGGTCGAGCGAGGGTTGATCGGTCCGCGTGAGGTGGACCGGCTGTGGGAGCGGCACGTGCTGAACTCCGCGGTGATCGGTGAGCAGATCCCGTCCGAGGCGCGTGTGGTCGACGTCGGGTCGGGTGCTGGGCTTCCGGGAGTACCGCTGGCGATCGCTCGACCGGACCTCGATATCGTGCTCTTGGAACCCATGGCTCGCCGGGTTGACTGGTTGGCCGAGGTCGCCGAGAAGCTGGAACTCCCGATCACCATCGTCCGTGGACGCGCCGAGGAGCGGTCCGTACGCGAGCAGCTGAGTGGCGCAGACGTCGTCACCGCTCGCGCGGTCGCTCCCCTCGCTCGGCTCGCGGGCTGGTGCCTTCCCCTGGTTCGTCCCGAAGGTCGACTGGTTGCCCTCAAAGGCGCCAGCGCCGCTGAAGAGATCTCCCGTGACCGCGACGCGGTGCGCAAGGCCGGTGGTGCCGAACCACAGGTCGCTGAATGCGGGAAGGCAGTACTCGAAGTCCCCAGCACGGTGGTCCTGATCCGTCGCCTGCCGCCGAAGCCGAACCGGCCACGCGGCAGACGGAGCTAGCGAACGACAAGAGCCGCGCCGTTCCACGTGAAACATCGCGGTGTGAACGCCCCCGAATCGTCTACCAGGAGGAGGTGTCGAGACCGGTGAATCCCCCGCCGTCCGACTCCGCGGAGGCCAGCCAGGAGATGGGCTGGACGCCGATCGCTGAAGAAGCCGTTCGCGCCGCGAGCGTGCTCCACCCCAAGGAAGGGGTGCTCCCCCGCCCCTCTCGCCGCCGGGTGCTGACCGTCGCCAACCAGAAGGGCGGGGTCGGCAAGACGACGAGCACCGTCAACCTGGCCGCGGCGCTCGCCGTGCACGGGCTGAAAACCTTGGTGATCGACCTCGACCCGCAGGGCAACGCCAGCACCGCGCTCGACATCGACCACCGCTCCGGGACGCCCTCGATCTACGAGGTGCTCATCGGCGAGGTCTCGATCGCCGAGGCCGCGCAGCAGAGCGAGCAGTCCCCCAACCTCTACTGCGTGCCCGCGACGATCGACCTCGCCGGTGCCGAGATCGAACTCGTCTCCATGGCGAACCGCGAGACGCGGCTCAAGGAGGCGCTGTCGTCCGGGGCGCTCGACGAGATCGGCGTCGACTACGTCTTCATCGACTGCCCGCCGTCGCTCGGTCTCCTCACCGTCAACGCGATGGTGGCGGCGCAGGAAGTGCTCATCCCGATCCAGTGCGAGTACTACGCGCTCGAAGGTCTCGGGCAGCTCCTCAGCAACATCGAACTCGTGCAGCAGCACCTCAACCGCGAACTCAGCGTGTCGACGATTCTGCTCACCATGTACGACGGTCGCACCAAGCTGGCCGACCAGGTGACCAACGAGGTCCGCAACCACTTCGGCGACACGGTGCTGAAGACCGTCATCCCGCGCAGCGTGAAGGTGTCCGAGGCACCCGGCTACGGCCAGACCGTCCTCGCCTACGACCCCGGTTCACGTGGTGCCATGAGCTATCTCGACGCGGCGAAGGAGATCGCCGAGCGGGGTGTGAACGAGAGGAGCAGCACCACATGACTGAGCGCAGAGGAGGGCTCGGCCGCGGGCTGGCGGCCCTGATCCCGACCGGACCGGCGACGCCTCCTCCGGCCGCGACCGAGGCCAGCACGCCCGCGGAGAAAGCGGTACGCGAGGACAAGGGCTGGTTCGCGGCGAACGGCGCCGCGGGTCAGCCGGTCGCGGGCGGCGAGGTCGCCGGCGCGGTGTACCGCGAGATCCCGGTCAGCTCGGTCAAGCCGAACCCGAAGCAGCCTCGCCAGGTTTTCGACGAGGAAGCACTCGCCGAACTCGAGCACTCGATCCGCGAGTTCGGGCTCATGCAGCCGATCGTCGTCCGCGAACTCGGCGACGACGAGTACGAACTCGTCATGGGCGAACGTCGGCTGCGCGCCTCGCAGCAGGCGGAGCTCGAGGCGATTCCCGCGATCGTGCGGCAGACCGCTGACGAGTCGATGCTGCGGGACGCGCTGCTGGAGAACATCCACCGCGTGCAGCTGAACCCGCTCGAAGAGGCGGCGGCTTACCAGCAGCTGCTGGACGAGTTCGCGGTGACGCACGAGGAGCTGGCGAGCCGCATCGGCCGCAGCCGTCCGGTCATCACGAACACCATCCGGCTGCTCAAACTCCCCCTCGCCGTGCAGCGGCGGGTGGCCGCGGGCGTCCTGTCCGCCGGGCACGCGCGGGCGCTGCTGTCGCTGGAGGATCCGGAAAGCCAGGAAGAACTGGCGGCGCGGATCGTCGCGGAGGGCATGTCGGTGCGCGCCACCGAGGAAGCCGTCACGCTGAAGAAGAGCGAGAAGCCGGCCAAGCCGAAGGCCGCTCCCCGCAAGCCGATTCAGGCACCCGGATTGCAGGAACTCGCGAATCGGCTGTCTGATCGGTTCGACACCCGGGTGAAGGTCGACCTCGGCCGGCGCAAGGGACGCATCGTTCTCGAGTTCGGGTCGGTCGACGACCTCGAGCGGATCGTCGGGATCATCGACGCGAATTCCGGGGAAAAATCGGCGAATCAGACCGACGAAACCGATTAGGGATCACCCAGGGTCGTTTCGTCACGGTGATGATTGCGGATCGAGGCGGCCATGGTCACCCGGAGTGGCCGCCGGAATCGACCGGCGCGGGGAGGGGCGGCAGACCGCCGCCCGCCCCCGTCCGCCTGGTTTTCAGTTCGCGCGGGCGACGGCGCGCGCGACGAGGTCCGCGAAAACCGAACCGAGGGTGGTGCCGGCGGCTTCGACGGCCATCGGCACCGTCGAGGTTTCGGTGAGACCCGGCGAGAGGTTCACTTCGAGGAAGTGGACTCCCCCGTCCGGCGTGATCACCGCGTCGGTGCGCGAGATGTCGCGCAGCCCGAGCCACCGGTGCGCGCCGACGGCGAGTTCACCGACCGCCTTCGCGGCTTCGTCGGAAATCCGCGCCGGGGTGAAGAAGTCGGTGAGACCGGCGGTGTAGCGCGCGGTGTAGTCGTAGACGCCGCTCTCCGGCACGATCTCCACCGCGGGCAGGGCCTCAGCCCCGTTCTCCCCTTCGATGACCGTGACGGCCACTTCAACGCCGTCTACGAACCGTTCCGCGAGCACGGTGTCGCCGTAGGCGAAGCAGCCGACCATCGCCGCGGGCAGCTCGGAAGCCTCCCGGACCACCTGCGTGCCGAGCGCGGACCCGCCCTGATCCGGCTTGAGGATCAGCGGCAGACCGAGCCGCTCGACCATCGCGTCGAGCACCGACTGGGCACCCAGTTCGCGGAAAGTGCTGTGCGGCAACACAATCCAGTCCGGCGTGGAGAACCCGGCCTGCTGCACGAACGCCTTCGCGGTCGGCTTGTCCCAAGCTCGGCGGCAGCCCTGCGAGTGGGTGCCGACGAACGGCACGTCGAGCATTTCCAGCACGGTCTGCACCGAGCCGTTCTCGCCCTCGCCGCCGTGCAAGGCGACGACAACCGCGTCCGGACGCTGCGTGCGCAGCCGTTCCAGCAGCCCGGCGTCGGTGTCCCACTCCTCCACCGTGAGGCCCTCGGCCCGCAGCGCGGCGGACAGCCTGCGCCCGGAGCGAAGCGAAACATCGCGTTCGTGGGAAAGCCCGCCGGCGAGCACGGCAACGGTACGGTCGACCACCGTGGGAACTCCTTAGTGTTGCAGGGCCGGTCAGACCGTGTCCGGAGACGGGGTCTCGGGCCCCGGGATGGTGCGCGCCTTCACGCTACCGAAGGTGCGGCTGAGGTCCATTTCGGACTCGAGCACCGCGGCGAGGCGGCGCACGCCTTCCCGGATGCGCTCCGGCGTCGGGTAGCAGTACGACAGCCGCATCTGGCGGGAGCCGAAACCGTCGGCGTAGAAGCCGGTGCCGGACGCATACGCCACCCGAGCGGTGACCGCGCGCGGCAACATCGCTTTGGTGTCAACGCCTTCCGGCACGGTGACCCACACGTAGAAGCCGCCGTCGGGGTTGGTCCAGGAGCAGCCGGGCGGCAGATACTGTTGCAGCGCCGACAACATCGCGTCGCGGCGTTCGCGGTAGTTCTCCCGGAACTTCTTGATCTGGCCCTTCCAATCGTGCGTCGCGAGATAGCGCGAGACGATCATCTGGTTGAAGGTCGGCGGGCACAGCGTCGCGGATTCCGCTGCCAGCACAAGCTTTTCGCGCACCGCGTGCGGCGCGAGCACCCAGCCGACGCGCAGCCCGGAGGCGAACGTCTTGGAGAAGGAACCGAGGTACACGACGTTGTCCGGGTCGAGCGAGCGCAGCGCCGGGTAGGTCTGGCCGTCGAAACCGAGCAGGCCGTACGGGTTGTCCTCGATGATCAGGACGCCATGCTCGCGGCAGATCTCGACGATCTCCGGACGCCGCTGCACGGAAAGGGTAACGCCGGCCGGGTTGTGGAAATTCGGTATCGTGTAAAGGAATTTGACCCGCTGCCCGGCTTTTTCGGCCTGGCGCAAGGCTTCCCGCAACCCTTCGGGCACGAGACCGTGCTCGTCCATCGCGACGTGCACGACGTTCGCCTGGTACGCGGAGAACGACCCGAGCGCGCCGACGTACGACGGGCCTTCGGCGATCACGACGTCGCCGGGGTCGCAGAAGAGCCGGGTCACCATGTCGAGGCCCATCTGGGAACCGACGGTGACCACGACGTCGTCGGGGTGCGCCTTGATGCCCTCGAGAGCCATGATTTCGCAGATCTGGTCCCGCAGCGCCGGAACTCCGTGCGCGGACCCGTACTGCAGGGCGACGAGCCCCTCCTCGGCGATGATCTCGCCGACCTGAGCCGAGAGCGTGTCGAGCGGCAGCGCGGCGAGGTTCGGCATGCCGCCGGCGAGCGAGACGACCTCCGGCCGGCTTGCCACTGCGAAAAGCGCGCGGATCTCGGATGCGGTCATCCCCGCGGTACGTGCTGCGTACCGGTCGAGATGAGGGTCGAGATTGTGGCGGCCGGTCTGCGGCTTGGCTGGGCGGTTCTCGGTCATCGGACACCTGAGGGCTCGGTGGGTACCTGCTGGTAGATCCATCGAGTGTAACCGCGGCCTCTTCCGGCTCCCCGCTCTTCCGGCGCTTGTCACATCGGCCTATCCTCGGGGAGGTTCTTCCGGTGCTGCCTGCGCTCTTGCGGGCGCTGAGGCCGGAGTTGCGGGGTCCAGGGAGGTTTCAGGTGTCACGTCGCGTGGTGGGCGTCACCCTGGACAATCTCGAGCACCTGCCCAAGAACTGCCGGCAGTGCGTGTACTGGGAGCTCGCGCCGCACCTGAAGGCGCAAGCCGAGGAGTACGGCTCCACCGAGGTCGAAAAGGAAGCCTGGGTGTCCAGCGTGCTGCTGGAATGGGGTTCCTGCGGCCGCATCGTCTACAGCGACACGCTGCCGGTCGGGTTCGTGCTGTACGCCCCGCCGAACGCGGTGCCCCGCTCGCTCGCTTTCCCGACGTCGCCGCCCAGCGCTGACGCCGTCCTGCTCACCGCCTTCCAGATCCTGCCGGAATTCCGCGGCGGCGGCCTCGGCCGGATGCTGGTGCAGGCCGTGGCGAAAGACCTGACCAAACGCGGCGTCCGCGCGATCGAATCCTTCGGCGACGCCACCCCCGACGAAGAGGACCCGCTTGGCCAGCACTCGTGCGTGCTGCCCGCGGCGTTCCTGCAGAGCGTGGGCTTCAAAACGGTGCGCCCGCACCCGAAGTACCCGCGACTGCGCCTGGAACTGCGCTCGGCGATCACCTGGAAGGAAGACGTCGAAGCGGCCCTGGAACGGCTGCTCGGCCAGGTGACGATCACGACCGCGGAACCGAGCCTCGGCCGCGCCTGACCTTCGTCTCGCTTACGCCGTTTCGGGCCTGTTCAGATCAGCCAGAATGACCTTGCTGGCACCCACCATGAACAACCCGCTTGGCTAGCCCGCCGGGTTGCGTAACTCTCGACCCCGCCCCGGGCTTGCGGTCACTCTCCGTGCTGATCGCCCGATGCCTCCGGCTTCCCGTTGACCGTTCCCGGGGCTTCTGCCCTTCGCTCCGAGTGCCGCGATCGCCCCATCCCGAACCCGTCTGAACAGCATCAACCGAGGTCAGCCCACGCCCGATCCCCCGCCGATTCGCTCCGCTTCCGAACGCGGTCCGCCTCGGCTTGACGCGCCCATACCACCTCGGGATCGCCGCGGAAACACCCACTCCCGGTACCTGTGCACAACTGTGGAAGAACCCCCGAGTTATCCACAGATTGCAGATAGAGGCCGTGGAAAAGCTGTGGATGGATAGAATGGATCTGGGGACGCCCCCCGGTGAGGGTGGGGGCTGCCACCAGGTGTGGTGGCGGCTGCGGCGGCTGGGCGCAAGTTCTTGTGGCGCCGGTTAAGCGGTGGGGTGGCTCCGGTTGTTAGGTGTCGGGGACGCGGGTGGTGGTGTGCGGAGCGGGGGCCAAGTGGCGGGGTGGGGCTGGGGAGTGCCGGTCCGGAGGCGAGGCGACCGGTGGTGACTGTGGGTAGTGGTTGGCTGAGGTGAGGTTGGGTCAGCACGGGTAAACGGGAGAGGGCTGAGACGGGCACGAGCCGGTTGGGGCGTGCCCGATGGGGCCCTGGCGGTATTCGGCGGGGAAAGGCCGGTTCAGGGCGACTCAGGGCGCAAGACGGGGCCGAGGTCCAACGAAAGAGGGCGCTATTCGGCCTTCGCGAGTTCGTGGGCCAGGACGTCGGCGAAGGTGAAGGTGCCGGTCGGCTGGTCGCCCTCGCCGAGGAGGTACAGGCGCTTGACCGCGATGAGGATGCCTTCGGCCACGACGTCGCGGAAGGCGGGGTCGCCCAGGCGGGCGGCGTCGTCCGGGTTGGTCAGGTAGCCGATTTCCACTCGGACGGCTGGGCAGCGCGTGCGGGTGAAGATTTCCCACGTCTTGTAGTGCGTGCGGCAGTCCAGCAGGCCAGTGCGGGCGGCGACCTCGCGCTGGATGAAGCCGGCCAGCAGTTCGCCGACGGTGGACGTCGTGCCGTTGCCGGTGCCGAAGTGGAAGCTCGCCACGCCCTGGGCGCGCGGCGACGGGTTGCCGTCGCTGTGCAGCGACAGGAACAGGTCCGCGCCGGCGTCGTTGGCGAAACGGGCTCGTTCGAAGTCCGTCGGGCTGTGGTTCGGGCCCCGGCTGATCAGGGCTTCCATGCCGGTGGCCTGCATCCGGCCTTCGAGCCGGCGCGCCAGATCCCAGGCGATGTCCGCTTCGCGCAGGCCGCCGGCGACGACACCAAGATCCTCGCCGCCGTGGCCCGGGTCGATCACGATGCGCTTGCCGCGCAGGCGCGGGCCTGCCTGGCGCACCTGCTCCTGCTCGCGCAGGAAGACCGGGCGGCCGCCGCGGGCGCGCGGCGACGACAGGCGGTGCAGTTCGCGGATGGTGGCCGGGCCGCAAATGCCGTCCGACGTCAGGCGCATGTCGCGCTGGAACGTGCGCAGGGCGCGCTCGGTCTGCGGACCGAAGTAGCCGTCCGGGCGCCCCGCGTCGAAGCCCAGCTCGGTGAGCCGCTCCTGAAGAGTGAAAACGTCGTCGCCGTTCACCGGCGACGACAAAAGGTACTGGAGCGGGCGGCTCCCGAGGTGATAGCTGGCGCCCTTGAGCGCCTGGTACGTCGCCTGGCCCACTACGCCGTCGGTGATGAGCCCGCGGCGCTGCTGGAACGCGCGCACGGCCTGCTCCACCGCGACGTCGAACGTGTTGTACCGCTCGGTCCCCGCCACCGGCGGGAGCAGATCCATCCCGGCAAGGATCGACCTGATCTCGGCGACGTCGGGACCGGCGTCACCGCGGCGGAGTACCCGCATGCACTCCTCGCTCTTCCTCAGGCACCGAAACCGGCTCGATGCGAAACAGAAACCCGGGTAGGGGTGTACCCAGGCACCTATTGTGCCCTGTGAACTCTCGGTAAGGACGCAGGCCCGGTCGGTGCGCCCCGGCAGGGGTGCCCGGTGCCTCTGCGGACACGCCGAGTGCACCTGCGCGCACACCCCCGTGCGGGTGGTTCCCGAACGTGCGAGAACCCGGACCGGCGAGTCGATCGCCGCTGGCCCGGGTTCTCAGCAGGTGGACCGGCTCAGAGCACGTCGGCGAGATCGGACAGCAGCGCGGCCTTCGGCTTCGCGCCCACGATCTGCTTCACCGGCTTGCCGCCCTGGAACAGGATCAGCGTCGGAATCGACATCACCTGGTAGTCACGCGCCGTGTTCGGGTTCTCGTCGATGTCGAGCTTCGCGACGGTGATCTTGTCGCCGTTTTCCTTGGCGATCTCCTCGAGCACCGGGGCGACCATCTTGCACGGCCCGCACCAGGTCGCCCAGAAGTCGACGAGAACGGGCTTCTCGCTGGTGAGGACGTCGTCCACGAACGACTTGTCGGTCACCTTCACGGGTTCGGACATCGCTTGCTCCTTCAACTCGGTGGGAAAGTCAGTGCTCGCCGGCGCCGTAACCGCCGCCGACCAGTTCCGGTGCCTCGTGTGCCTCGGACTCGCCGTGCTCCGCGAGCCATCGTTCCGCGTCGATCGCCGCGCTGCAGCCGGAGCCGGCCGCGGTGATCGCCTGCCGGTAAGTGCGGTCCACCAAGTCTCCGGCGGCGAACACGCCGGGCACGTTCGTGTAGGACGTGCGGCCCTGGGTGAGCACGTAGCCGTCCTCGTCCACGTCCACCTGGCCGCGCACCAGCTCGCTGCGCGGGTCATGGCCGATCGCGACGAAGAACCCGGTCACGTCGAGCGTCTTCTCCTCGCCGGACTGCGTGTCGCGCACCTTCAGGCCGGACACCGTCCCGTCGCCCTCGACCCCGGTGATCTGCGAGTTCAGCTGCCACTTGATCTTCTCGTTCGCGCGAGCGCGCTCGAGCATGATCTTCGACGCCCGGAACTCGTCGCGGCGGTGCACGATCGTCACGGACTTGGCGAACTTCGTCAGGAAGGTCGCCTCCTCCATCGCCGAGTCGCCGCCGCCGGCCACCGCGATGTCGTGGTCGCGGAAGAAGAAACCGTCGCAGGTCGCACAGGCGGACACGCCGCGGCCGAGCAGCTCCTGCTCGCCCGGCACCTTCAGGTACCGCGCGGCCGCGCCCATGGCCAGCACGACCGCGCGCGCGGCGTAGCGCTTGCCGTTCGCGACGACGTACTTCACGTCGCCGGTCAGCTCAAGCGACTCGACGTCCTCCGCGCGCAGTTCGGCGCCGAAACGCTCGGCCTGCTTGCGCATCTCCTCCATCAGGTCCGGACCCTGGATCCCGTCGCGGAAGCCCGGGAAGTTCTCGACCTCGGTGGTCGTCATCAGCGCGCCGCCGAACTGCGTGCCCTCGAACACCAGCGGTTCGAGCTGTGCGCGCGCCGCGTAGACCGCTGCGGTGTAACCGGCAGGACCCGACCCGACGACGATCAGGTTCCTGATTTCCTCGGCAGCCACCCGTCAACCCTCCGCTCGTCATGACCTGTGCTCCAGGCTCAACACGATCGTAGGTGGAGGTGTTCCCGGCGGTGACGCCCGCTACGTCCGGGCCGCTACTTCTTGCCGACCACCTTGTCGAACAGCTTGTCCGCGTTGCCCGGCCCGCAGTCCGCGCCGAACGCGACCAGCCGGAACTGCGCGAGCTTGCCGGTGGTGTAAATCGCCACCACACCCGGCTTGCCCCCGACGGTCACCGGCCGCACGCCTTCCGGCCGCACGTTCGGGTCCATGCCCGCCGCGGTGACGCACGCGTCGAACCGCTGCGAGTCCTGCAGCGGGCCGTAGTTTCGCACGCCGAGACCGCCGCCAAGCAGCGATTCCGCCCCGCTGCCGTCGCTGCCGACGGACGGGCCGCCCACCGCGGACGGTGCGGGCGCGGCGACGCCGGACGTGTCCGACTTGGTCGCACCGGGAACGGTCAGCGTGATGGCCACCGCGGCGGCCGCGGCGGCGGTCAGGATCCCCGCGCCCCAGCCGAGCTGCCGGTTCCGCCGTTTCCGCGCCGCCGACAGGTCCACCACCGGCGCGACCGGCTGCTCAGCTTGTGGTGCGGGCTGTGGTGCGGCCGCCGGAAACGTGGCCTCCTGCCGGGCCGCCGACTCCGCGGCGAGCGCGGCGTCGAGCCTGGCCGCGAACTCCGCTGGCATCGGCGGGGCCGGTTCCGCGGCGAGCGCGGACAGGTCCGCGGTGGTCGCCTCGAGGGCCTCGATGATCGCGCGCGCTTCCGGATCCGCGTTCACCCGCGGCCAGAGCTGTGCTGCTTCCTGATCGTCGAGGACCCCGGCGTGGAGGTCGGCGAGCAGGTCGACAGACCAGGGCGGCCCGATGGTTCCGCCTGCCCCCCGGCTCTCGTCCGTCATCGTCCCTCCCCGTTCCCCGGCGAGCGCTGGGCTCGCCCGGCACTCCGGGACCCCTCCGAAGTGGCGTGCTTGCGTTTGCTTTCGTTAGTTGGGACGTCGCCACCCCCGTCCGGGTTCCGCAGATGCCCGAGAACCTTCGCAAGTTTTCCCCGCCCGCGCGCGCATCGGCTCTTGACCGTGCCCTCGGCGATGCCGAGCATTTTCGCCGTCTCGGCCACGGAATAGCCCTCGACGTCGACGAGCAGGATCGGCGCGCGCTGGTCTTCGGGCAGCTCGTCGAGCGCCTTGCGGACCAGCAGGCTGGTTTCCTTCTCCGCCATCGAATCGCCGGGCGCGGCGGGTTCGTTGAACTCCCCGGTCTCGGGAAGCGGAACGGTCGGGCGGGCCTGCCTTCGCCGGATCCGGTCGAGGCACGCGTTCACCACGATCCGGTGCAGCCAGGTCGTGACCTGCGACTCCGCGCGGAACTTGCCCGCCGCGCGGAAAGCCGAGATGAACGCCTCCTGCAGCGCGTCCGCCGCCTCTTCCGGATCGCGCAGCGTGCGCAGCGCTACCGCCCACATGCGGTCTCGATGCCGCCGGACCAGTTCACTGAACGCATGCGGATCGCCCGCGGCGTGCGCCGCGATCAGATCCGCATCCGTGGGAGCTGCAGCCGTCACCCGGCAGAGCCTACTGAGTCGTGCTCGCAGCTCACGCCGCAGGCAGGAAGCTCAGTTCTCCGATCTGGCTCACGAAGCCGTTGCCGCCGTTGTCGCCCAGCTGGGTGATCCAGACGATGAAGTACTGGCTTTGCGTCGGCTGCTGCAGGGTGATCGTGGTGTCCGGCCCGTTCAGGTCGCCGCTTCCGACCACCTTGGTGTCGTCGAGCTGCGGGTTCTTGCTGTCCGCCGACCGGATCTCGACCTTCGTGCCCGGGCTGTCCGCGCTGATCTTCACCTGCGCGAGGTTCACCGGGTCGTCGAACTGGACCGCGATCCCGACGCCGGGCTTCAGCGCGGGCAGCTGCTGCTGGTACTGGTCGGTCTTCCAGATCGTGCCCGGGTCGCCGTCGATCGTGTTCTTCGCCCGGCCCGGGTTGTCGCCGGAGCCCTGCGGGTTGTAGAGCGACGCCGACTTCGGGGCCACCGGGTCGCCGATCTTCGGCGCCGCGGGCGGCTGGTTCCCCGGCGGCGGCGCCTGGTTGCCCGGTTTGGCCGGAGCTGAACTCGGCGGTGCCGCGACGTTGATCGCGGGACCGGTCGGCTTGCCGTCGCCCTGGAACAGGTTGATCAGCATCAGCCCGCCCCACGCGAGGATCACCACGGTGGCGACTACCAGCACGGTGACGCCGAAGGCCAGCTTCCGCCGCCGCGCGACGTCCTTCACCGGCTTCTTCGTGGTCCAGATCGTGCCGTCGGTCTCCGCCGCGGCCTCGTCCTTGCCGACCGCGTTGATCAGCTGGGTGCGTTCCTCCTGCTCGGCGACCTGGCCGAGCACGCGCAGGATGGCCGAACTGGTGCGGATCCCGCCGCTGCCGCCGTCCTCGATCGTGCGCACGGCCAGCGAAGACAGCTCCGGCGGCACCGCGGGCACCAGCGACCGCGGCGGCACGACGTGCCCCTGCGGGGTGAGCGGTGCCGCGGGGATCGCGGGCGGTCCGCCCGGCAGCGCCCAGCGTCCGGTGAGCAGCAGATACAGCACCGCGCCGAGCGCCTTGACGTCGTCGCGGAGAGTGGCTTCGGGCAGCGGGCCGGGGAAAGCGAGCTTCAGCGCGCCGCCCGGCGTGAGCCGCAGCCGCTGCGGGTGGTCGAGGCCGAGGACGAGACCGTTCTGGTGGGCGTGGTCGACCGCTTCGGCGAGCGCCTGCACCATGCGCGCGGCCGCGGCGGGGGCCACCGGGCGCTGCGCGACCAGGTCCACCAGGTCGCTGCCCTTGGTCCACTCCGCCACCACGACGCCGAGCAAACCCTCGCTCGAGGTGACCCCGCTGCCGAGGCTGAGCACGTCCAGCACCCGGGCGACGCCGCCGTGCCCGAACTTCGACGCGTGCGCGGCCCGCTCCAGCGTGCGCCGGGCCTGCCGGGCCGCTTCCGGATCCGCCGGATCGCCGACCAGCAAGGTCAGTGCGACGTCTCGTTTGAGCTGCCCGTCTCGCGCCCGCCACAGGTGCGCGGCGGCTCGTTCGTCCACCCCGAACTGGGCAAGCAGGCGATACCGGCCGTCGCCTACGACGCGTCCGGGCGCGAGCGATCCGCCCCGGGCGCGAATGCCCGCGGCGTCCCCCGCCTGCTCGCTTCGTCTCGTGTCCACGCTCTCTCCCGCTTCGCTCCCGGCACCGAGGGTACCCGGATCATCAGCCGTAGAAGCGTCGTGAGTCGTGAATCAATCGTTACCCGCGCTTGATCAATCGGGTGAACCTCGATGTTACGGGCTTCAACTCCTCGACCTTCAGCGCCATGAGCACCCCGAACGAGACCACGATCCCGACGATTCCCTGCAGGATGAGCTTGATCCAGGCGTGCGGAACCGGGCTCAGCGACGAGGGCACGATCAGCCCGACGACCCACGCGGCCCCCACTCCGAGGACGCTCGCCACAACGGTGAACAGGATCACCCCGATCACCCGCTTGCTGCGCAGGTTGCCGAGCGTCACCCACAGCCACACCTGGCCGAGCATCGCGCCGATCACATAGGTCAGCGCGTTGACCATCATCACGCCGAGCACGACGTTCTCCGCGTTCAGCAGCACCGGGCACAGGAACAGCAGCGGCACCTTGACCACGGTCATCACGATCATGATCAACGTCGGCGTGCGCGCGTCCTTCATCGCGTAGAACACGCGCATCTGCAGCATGACCAGCGCATACGGCAGCAGCGCGAACGCCGTGATCGCCAGCGCCTGGCCCATCCGTTCGGCGTCCTCGAGGCGTCCCTTGCCCATCGCGAACAGCGCGACGCCCATCGACGTGCCGACGATCGTCATCACCGCGGAGATCGGCACGAGGGTGACCGTCGAGATCCGCGAGGCGTAGGACAGGTCGCTGACCAGCTTCTTCGTGTCGCCGTCGGCGGCCGCGCGGCTCAATCGCGGCATGATCGCGGTGAGCAGCGAGACGCCGAGCACGCCGTAGGGCAGCTGGAACAGCAGCCACGCGTAGTTGTAAGCGGTGACGCCGCCCGAGGTGCCCTTGGTGAGCACGCGGGTGGTGATGGTGAGGCCGACCTGGCTGACCGCGACGTAGCCGACGACCCACAGGGCCAGCCCGCCGAACTCCTTCATCCGGCTGTCCAGGCCCCAGCGCCAGCGCGGGCGGAAGCCCGACCGCAGCAGCGGCGGGATCAGCATGAGCGCCTGCGCGGCGATGCCGCCGGTGACGCCGAGCCCCAGCGTGAGCACCTTCGGATCGGTGATCGCCGGATGGTCGGTGTCGATCGAACCCGGCATCAGCCACACCACGAGGATGGTGAAGATGACCACCAGGTTGTTGATCACCGGGGCCCACGCGGTCGGCCCGAACACGTGCTTGGCGTTCAGCATCGCCGAGACCAGCGCGAACACGCCGTAGAAGAAGATCTCCGGCAGCAGCAGGTAGGCGAACGCCGTGGTCAGGCCCGCGCTCGCGTGGCCGGACGAATCGATGTACAGCGACGTGAACGCCGGTGCCGCGATCACTGCGATCACGGTGCCGATGAACAGCACGGTGACGCCGGTGGTCAACAGCCGCTGCGCGTAGGCCTGCCCGTGGTCCGGGTCGTCTTGCGAACGCACCAGCAGCGGCACCACCACACTGGTGAGCACGCCGCCGAGCAGCAGTTCGAAAATGATGTTCGGCATCGTGTTCGCGACGTTGAACGAGTCGGTCGCGACCCCGGAGCCGATGGCCGCGACCAGCAGCACCTTCCACAGGAAGCCGGTGATGCGGCTGATCAGCGACGCGATCGCCATCCGGCCGGACGCCTTGGCGACCGAAGGACCCTCGTCCTTCTGCTGCTCGGGAGCCTCGGACGGACGCGCGAGCGGCGCGTCCTTGATCCGCGGCATGACCTGGGTGGCCAGCGCGTCGTACGGGCGCAGCACGTCCGGGTCGGCGGTCGGCCAGCGCGAAGGAGCCGCGAGCGGGACGCCCGCGGTGCGCGGGATGAACCGGGTGGCGTCCGGGTCCCGCATCGCTTCTTCCTGCCACGGCCGGATCGGCGCGCCGGGACGCGGGCCACGGCCGCGATGCACCGGCGGCTGCGGGCCCGGCGCGTTCGCGGGCGGCGGCGTCGGCTGCGGGAGCTGGCCGCGGTTGGGCGGCTGGTTGCCGGGCGGAAGCGGTTGCGGACCCGACGGCGGGAGCTGCTGCGGGCCGGACGGCGGACCGGACGGCCGCGGCGGTGGCGGCGGCCTGCGCACCGGCGGCATGGCGGCCCTGGTCGGGGCCGGGCGCTGGCCGTTCGGAGGAGGCGGCGGCGGGACGCGGCGCGGCGCGCGGTCCCGTGGGTCGCGGGGCTCCCGGGGTTCGCCGCCGCGCGGGTCGATCCGGCGCGGCTGAGCCCGGTCCGAAGGGGCGGGCGGGCGGTCGTCGGGCAGCGGCATCCGGCGGGTGCCGTTGGGCGGCGGCTGCCTGCGGTCGGCCGGCGGCGGAGGAGGGGGCGGCTGGCGGCGCGCGTCCCGCACCGCGCGGCGCGGAGGCTGGTCGTCCCGCCGCGGCGGCGCGCCGTCCCGCCGGGGACGACCCGCACGCTCGGGTGGTTGACCCGGCTCTTTGTCCAACGCGTGCCCAATCCTCTGCGGTCGCATGGTCCCTGCCATTGTGGCAGCGCCGACCCAGGGTAATCGGGAACGGGCGGGAGCACCCGGCCCCTTCGGATGTCAGGGCGTGCCGCCTCGGCTTTCCTTGATCCGCCGGTAGATCCGCCGGGACGCCAGCAGCAACAGTGCGCAACCAGCGGCGACGGTGACGATGATGGTGATCGGGCCGTATTCGGTCGAGGTCAGCTCGAACCGGGCGGTCGCGCCGAGATCCGTGCCCGATGGGGTGGTCAACGACACATCGACCGACAGGTGCCCGGCCCGCAGCGCCTCGATCTGCACGTATCGGGTCTGCCCGCCCTTCGCCGGGAAAAGCAGGTCCTTGGCCTTCTCGGGCCGGATGCCCATGGTGTTCTTGAGCGCGATCTGCGCCGTGACGCCGACCGGCAGGTCGTTGTGCACGTACACCGGCAGCGGCGAGGACCCGGACGCGAGCGCAATCGTTTGCTTCGGCTGTTCGACGGTCACCTGATCGCGGATCGCGGCGAGTTCGGCGGTCGCGTTCGCCGAGGCGGACGAGGACGCCCCCGACGGCCCGAACGCGGTCGAACTGCCGCGGACCAGCGCGTCGCGCACCGGTCCGACGATCGCCTTCGGCTCGACCCGGTTCCTGGGGTCCACCTGCATCGCGGACAACAGGCCCGCACCGTCCTGGTCGAGGCCGGACAGCTGGTCGGCGACCGCCGCGCCGCTGTCCGAACGGGTGCCGGAGACCAGCGAAGCGCTGCCTTCGGGGGTGCTGCTCAGCAGGTCGGTGAGCGTCGACCCGGCCGTTACGCCCGCGGTGGTGAGCTTGCCGAGCCCGGACAGGAAGGTGTTGAGCTCCTCGGTGGTGGCGTCCCAGCGCCGCGGCGGCGCGATGAGCATCGGTCCGCCGGTCGAACCGTCGGTACGGCCGAGCCCGGCTTCGAACGCGATCGCGGCGAGCCCGTTCTGCGTGGAGACCGCGCGCTGCGACGCTCCGCTGAAGGTGGTCGGCGTCTGCGGGCTCGGCGCGAATCCGGTGAGACCGGCGGTGGCCATCGAGTTGGTCGGCTGCGCGCGCAGGCCGGCGGAAAGCGTCGCCGCGCCCGTGACGGTTTCGTCGTCACCGCCGGCCTGCAGCTTCGCGCTGTCGGTGAGGACGGTCTGGAAGCCGCCCGCCGAAATCGCCGCCAGCGCCTTGTCGTCCGGTGTTCCGCCTGGCCACAGCACGCCGGTTTGCGATTCGACGCCGAGCACCTGGCGGATCGTCGCGGTGCCGTTCAGCGCCGTGGTCATGAGGCCGGCGTCGGGATTGCCGTCAGCGCCGCGGATCTTGCCCAGAGTGGTGAGGTCGGCGTCGGCGAACGGCAGCGGGATCACGCAGCGGCCGGTGACCAGTGCGCGCAGCGACGCCAGCCAGTTCGACGCGGCGTCCGCGCCCTTGCCCGTCACTCCGCCGCTGACCCGGTAGCCGCCGCGCATCGCGTCCACGGTGCGCAGCAGGTCGGGATCGAGGGCGAAGCAGAGCGAACCGCCGATCTTCTGGTTGTTCTCCTGCGCCGCCCGCGCCGCCGAGACCAGGGAATACAGCCGTCCGCCCGGGCTCAGCTCGTCGGCGAGCGAATCGTCGGTGAGCGTCATCGGCACGCCGAACGGCGCGGATTGGATGTGCGGAGTGCTGTCGGTGATCGGCCACAGCACGGCCAGCTTCGAATGCCGCTGCGTCGCCTGGTTGTTCGCGTGGCCCGGAGTCGACAGCACCGGCATGAGCAAGCTCACCGCGGCGAGCCGGGCCGGGCCGCCGTACTCCGGCGTGCCGTTCACGTTCACCAGCAGCGGGTATACGCCCGGCCGCAGCGCAGCGCCGCGCGGCCCGGTGAGCGGCACCGTGATGTCCAGCCGGGCGCTCTGCCCCGGCTCCAGGTCCTCGGCGAGCAGCGCGAAATCGGTCAGCGGGGTGTCCTGGACCGGGTTCCCGGCGAGCACCGAATCCATCGCGCGCGGGCTGGCCAGCCGTTCGCCGATCTGCAGCCGGGCCATCGGCTTGACGATCCGCCGGGACCCGGTGTTGGTCACCGTCCCGGTCACCGTGATCGCCTGGTCCGAGCTGGTGATCAGGCGCGGGGCCAGTTGGCCGAGGTCGAGCCGCAGCCGGGCGGGTTCCGGCGACGGATTCTCCTGCGCGCCCGCCGGCGCACCGAACAACGCGGTGGCGGCGACGATCAGCAAGGACAGCAAGAAGGCGGCGGGCCGCTTCACTCGGGTGCTCCCTCTCAGCCGCGCTCGTCGGGCGCGAAAAGTTCTGCTGCCCCGCGAACCAGCTTGCGCTCGTCCGCATAGGCGAGGGTGGTCTCCAGCTCGGCCAGCGGGACCCAGGCGACCTCGGTCACCTCGACGTCCTCGTCCGACAGGTCGCCGCCGGTGGCCTCGAGCAGGAAATGGTGCACGGTCTTGTGCACCCGCCGCTGCTGCGCGACGAACCAGTAGTCGATGGTGCCCAGCGGGTGCAGCACGCGCGCGGAGATGCCGGTTTCCTCCTTCACCTCGCGCACCGCGGTCTGCTCCACCGTCTCCCCGTCCTCGATGTGGCCCTTCGGCAACGACCACAGCAGTCTGCCGTGTCGGTCGAGCCGCCCGATCAGCACCGCGCGTTCCCGCTCCGGGTCGACGACCAGTCCGCCGGCCGAGGTCTCGTCGACCGTGGTCAGCCGCCTGCCGCGGTGGCGCCGTCGCCGCCGGCGCGGCGTCGGCGGTCCGGCGCGACCGGCAGATCCAGACATGCTGCGATGCTAGAGCAAACGGCCGCCCGGGTACTCTGGCTCTCCGTGTCCGTGTCCGGCGGCGTCCGCGGTAGCGGCGCCATTTTCGTGGTGGGATTCGAGTGAACAACCTGGTCGCCCAGCAGAACGCGGTGACGGAATTGATGCGAGTGTCCCCGCTTGCCGACGAGCTGGCCGAGCGCTTCGCGCGCGCCGGCCACAGCTTGTACCTGGTCGGCGGCAGCGTGCGAGACGCGCTGCTCGGCAGGCTGTCGAACGATCTCGACTTCACCACGGACGCGCGCCCGGACCGGGTGCTGCAGATCGTGAGCGAATGGGGCGACGCGGTCTGGGACGTCGGCATCGCGTTCGGCACCGTCGGCGTCACCAAAAACGGCACGACGCTCGAGATCACCACGTTCCGCGCGGACAGCTACGACCGCGTCGGCCGCAACCCCGAGGTCACCTTCGGCGACACCATCGAGGGCGATCTGCTGCGCCGCGATTTCACGGTCAACGCGATGGCGATCGACCTGGTCGGGAAGACGTTCATCGACCCGCACGACGGGATGGACGCGCTGCGGCTGAAGGTGCTCGACACCCCGGCGCTGCCGCAGGAGTCGTTCGCCGACGACCCGCTGCGGATGATGCGCGCCGCCCGGTTCTCCGCGCAGCTCGGCTTCGTCGCCGCGCCGCGGGTGGTCGAGGCGATGACGTCGATGTCCGAGGAGATCGACCGGATCACCGCCGAGCGGGTGCAGACCGAGCTGTCGAAGCTGATGCTCGCCCCGGATCCGCGGCCGGGCCTGGAGCTGCTGGTCGACACCGGGCTGGCCGACCGGGTGCTGCCCGAACTGCCCGGCATGCGGCTGGCGATCGACGAGCACCACCAGCACAAGGACGTCTACCAGCATTCGCTCACCGTGCTCGCGCAGGCGATCGCGCTCGAGAAATCGCACGAGCCGACGAGCGAGCCGGATCTGGTGCTGCGGCTGGCCGCGCTGCTGCACGACATCGGCAAGCCGGCCACCCGCGAGTTCACCCCCGGCGGCGGCGTGAGCTTCCACCACCACGAGGTGGTCGGCGCGCGGATGACCCGCAAACGTTTGCGCGCGCTGAAGTACTCGAAGGAGATCATCGAGCAGGTCTCCCAGCTCGTGTTCCTCCACCTGCGGTTTCACGGGTACGGCGGCGGCGAGTGGACCGATTCGGCGGTCCGCCGCTACGTCACCGACGCCGGCGACCTGCTGACCCGGCTGCACAAGCTCGTCCGCGCCGATTCGACCACGCGCAACAAGCGCAAGGCGGCCGCGCTGCAGGCGACGTATGACGACCTCGAGGCCCGCATCGCGCGGATCAAGGAGCAGGAGGACCTCGACCGCGTCCGGCCGGACCTCGACGGCAACGAGATCATGCGCCTGCTCGGCCTCCCGCCGGGTCCGGACGTCGGCCGGGCCTGGAAGTTCCTCAAGGAACTGCGCCTCGACCGCGGGCCGCTCGATCACGACGAGGCGGTCGCCGAACTCAAGAAGTGGGCGAAGGCCGAGGGGCTCGGTTCGGGCGAATAGTCCCAAGAAGTGAATTCGGGATCGCAGGTTCGCCACGATCCCCCTTTGGCCTCTGGATCATCGACCGGGGCAGCCGAGATACTCCCTGTCTCGAACCGAACAGGGGGATCGATGACGCGGCAGCACGACGGGGATCGGCGCGGTGCCAGTTTTCTCGTCATGTTGCTGCGCCGCGGCACGCCCGCGCTGGCCACCGCGACGACCGGGCTGACCGACGAGATCGCCGATCCGACCCCGGTGCGCGCGCTGCAGCGGATCTCGCGGATGGCTGGTCCGGTCGACGAACGCAACCGCGACGGGTTGCTGTTGCGCGCGGCCCGCTACGTGGTGCTGGTTCCGCTCGTCTACCGGCTGCTGGTGGTGCCCGCGACGTTCACCTCGTACGCGGTCAAGCACGGTTCGGCTGGGCTGGCGTCGGTCGCGATCGTCACCGTGTTCTCGGTCGCGCTGAGTGCGTTCGGCCTGTTCTGGATGATGCGCCGGGCCCCGTTCCGCAGCGATCTCGCGGGGCGGCTGCTGCTGGTCGACCTCGTGGCCACGCTCACCTTCGAGCTGTTCATGGGCGCGACGGTGTCGCCCGCCGTGTTCCACGACGCGGTCGGCGTCGCGGACAAACACCTGCTCGGCAGCGTCGCGCTGCTCACGCTTGCCGTCGGCATCCCGTCCGGGATCGGGCTGGCGGTGCTCAGCCTGCCGGTGCGGCTGCTGTCGGATCTGCTCAACCACGGCACGTTCGATTTCGAGCAGGCCGCGTCGCTGTACCCGACGATGTTCGGCGTCCTGTTCACCGCAGTCGGTGCGCTGATCCTGCTCGGGCTCGGGATCCGGCTGGCGCTGGCTTACGGGATCCGCAACGGGCGGCTCGCCGAACGCGCGCGGCAGCACCGGATGCTGCACGACACGGTGTTGCAGACGCTGGAGGCGATCGCGCTCGGCGGTCCGGGCGATTCGGATCAGCGGCTGGTCGAGGTGCAGCGGCTGGCCCGTGCGCAGGCGATCGAGCTGCGGCAGACGATCGAGACCGCCGCCGCGCAGCGGGCTGAGGAGGGCGCGCGGCCGCTCGGCGAGAAGCTCGCGGCGCTGGCCGCGGAGATGGCGCGCGACGGTCTGCGCGCGCAGCTGGTGATCGCTGAGCTGGACAACGACACGCTGTCGGAGGTCCGGCAGATCGCGATCCGCGACGCGGTGCGGGAAGCCATGCGCAACACGATGAAGCACGCGGAGACGGACAAGGTCGTGGTCCGCGTGGAGGAACGCAACGGCGGCATCGCGGTGATCACGCGGGACCACGGCACCGGGTTCAGCCCGCAGGATCGGCCTGCCGGGTTCGGGATCAGCGAGTCGATCACCGCGCGGTTGTCCGAGGTCGGCGGGACTTCGCTGGTCGAATCAAGTCCGGGAAGCGGAACGAGGGTGACGTTGTGGGTGCCGCTGTGAGCGGGGTGGCCGGTGCGCTGGCGGCGTATCGGGACGGCGATGCCGAGCGGGCGGGAGCGCTTGCTGCCGAGGCTAAAACTCCGCTGGGTGCTGAGCTGGCGACATATCTCGCGGGCGGGTCGAGCGGTCCGGTTTACGACCAGCCCGCCGCGTTCACGGCGTTCATTCGCGGAGGCGGGAACGTCGAGTTGTACCGGCGGTTGAGCGAAGAACTGGCTGCGCGGTACGACTCCTGGCGTCCGGCCGCGTTGCTGGATCTGGGATGCGGCGACGGGTTGGCGATCGAACCGGCGTTGGCGCTGGCCTCCTTCCGGCCGGAGCGGATCGACCTCGTGGAGCCGTCGGAGGCGCTGCTCGCGGACGTCGAAGTCCCTGGTGCGCGCCGGTTTTCGTTGACCGCGCAGGATTTTCTCGCCGCCGATGGTTCCACGTGGAACCTCACGCAGTCGACGTTCGCGCTGCAGTCGATCGAACCTGCCGCCCGGGCCGAGGTACTGAGCGCACTGCGGCCGCGGACGGAACGGTTGGTGCTGGCCGAATTCGACGTGCCAGACACTGCCGACCTGGAGTCGCTCGCGCAGCGGTACGAACGCGGCGTCGCCGAATACGGCGAGCAGGCTTCCCTGGTGGCGCAAGGATTCCTGCTGCCCGTGCTGCTCGGCGTCGCCGCCGGGGAGGCTCGCACGAACTGGGAACATCCGGCCGCGCAGTGGACCCGGCAGCTCGAAGCCGCCGGGTTCGCCGACGTGACCGTGGAACCGCTCGCGGACTACTGGTGGTCGCCCGCCGTGCTGATCACGGCTTCACAGCCGGGATAGCGTTCCCTGCTCCAAGTGCTGCGCGATCGGCCGCGGCAGCAGGTACGCCGTGGCGCCGCCAGGCTGCTGGCCCCACGGCGTGGTGACGCCGGTCAGCACCCGGATCGTGCGCTGCACGCGGTACTCGTGCCGGTCGCGTTCGCGGTCCGGCGTCAGCGAGGTTTCGAGGAACCGCACCGAATTCGCGTGCACCAGGTTCCCGACCTCGGGGCCGAACCGGACCACCGTCGTGCCGGCGGGCAGCGCGACGATCCGCTTGCCGCGGAAGAACGACAACGGCGGTTCGCCGCGCATCGGCAGAATCGGCCAGTCCGCGGGCTGATCGGATTCCTCAGGGGCCTGTGGCGGCAGCATCAGCAGCGTGCCGAGAAGGAATCGGGCCGCGTCGGCGAGGTTGGCGAACGCCACCGGCTCCACCGCGGGCGGACGCGACACCTCCCAGCCGTTTTCCGTGCGGCGCAACGTCCACACGCCCTCGGCGGGCACCTCGTCCGCGCCGATCCGGTACGCCGACGACGGCACGCCGTGCTCGACAAGCCGTTGCTGCAGCAGCGCCAAAGTCTCGGCACCGCGCAGCGCATGGGTCTGTTCGCCGCGGATCGCGCGGGCGAGCGAACTGTCGTCCGGGAGGTCGGCCTCGGTACGCCCGGGACGCGGTTTGCCGAGCACGTCGGCCTCGGCGGTCGCGCGGACCAGATCGCGCACGATCGGCGGGCGGAATCCGGCGGCGCGGATGTGCTCGACCAGCTCCGGCTCCGGCGGAACACCGTATTTGCGCAGGTAGTGCGGCACGGCGGCGGGCCAGATCCAGGTGCCGTCGGTGTGGAAGGCCTGTGGCACGTCCGGCGGCGCGCCGGGCGCGAAGATGTCCGGCTGCGGGACCGGCCGGTGCAGTACGACCGGCGAGCGGAACAGGTAGTCGAGCACGCCGCGCACCTGGTCCGGCGGCACCGGCGGCCGGTTCACCACGGGCCGTTCGCCCTCGTTGTGCGCGTCGACCGGCCGCGCCTGGCGGAATCCGACGGTCAGGGGGAGCCCGGCCTTCGCGCCGAGCCAGTCCGGCAGGTGCTTGTCCGGCCTGGGGAAACGGGTCAGCTCGACGAGGTAGGACTCGCGGGCGGGCTCGCCGCCGTCGTTGGGCGGCAGCCGCCAATCCGGCTCCTGGTCGGCGTCGAAGTCGAAATCGAACTGCGAATCGGCGTCGAGCGTGAAGGTGCCTTGGAACCAGGTGCCGCTTTCCGGCTGGTACATCGCCGCGCGCAGCTGGGTGAACAGCGTGCTCAGCTGCGGCGTGCCGGGCAGCGACACCGAAACCGGGCCGTTCTCGTCGCCGACCGCGCGGACCTCCAGCTCGGAGTAGTCGCCGACCTGCCGGAACTGCGCCGCGACCCGCGTCCACCCGCCGGGCACCTGGCGCAGCGTGCGGCCGATCCCGCGCAGGATCCGCGTCTGGTCGCCGCCCTCGGTCTCGGCCTTCGGCTCGCCGTAGTCGTGCCGGGTCAGCCACAGCCCGGTGAGCTGCTTGCCCGGGACGGTCACCGAGAAATCGGTGAGCCCGAGCTGCGCGGCGCGCGCCGGATCGTGCCGCGTCCAGCGCAGGGTCAGATTCGCCTGGTCCCCCGGCGCGACCTCGAACAGCTCGTCGTCGTATTCGACGTAGGTGCGCAGGTCGAACGTCGCGGGCACCTCGTTCGCGAGTACGACTCTGGCCGGCTTGCCCTCGTGCTCGCGGTCGAAGCCCTCGGGCGCTTCCTCGTCACCGATGACGGTCAGCAGCAGCGTGCCGTCGGTGGTGGAGCGTTGTGCCGCGAAAGTGCGATCGTCGAGCGTCGCGTACAGGCCGTCTGGGCGTTCTCCCGATTCCACCCGGTACCGCACGTCTGGTTCCTCCCCGAAGTCCCCCGTGTAGCCGCAACGAACCTATCTGACCGTGTCACGACCCGACCATCGGTCACCGGAGACGGGAGAATATGCGCCCACAAATACCTGCTCGGGTGACCGATCAGTGCCGTGGGTAGCGCTGAACCCAGGCGTCGCCGAGTGCGTTCCGCGCCGAATGGCGGTCGAAATGCCACAGCGCGTCGGTCGCCACCTGTTCGATCAGGTGGTGCAGTTCAAGCTGCTCGACCCACTTCCGGGGCAGCCCGGGGACACCCACCCGCGCGCCGAGCAGCGCACCGGTCAACGCGCCGGTGAGCGCGCTGCGGCCGGAGTGGTTCACCGCGCGCAGCATCGCCTGTTCCGGGTAGTTCTCGAACCCGGACAGCGCGGCGAACGAGCGGCCGAGGACGGACAGCGTGCTGTGCCCGTCGCCGATCAGCTCCGGCATCCGCAGGTCAGGCAGGCCGTGTTCGCCGAAGAACGGCACCGCCTCGGCGATCAAGTCGCGCACCGGTCCCCACTCCGGACCGTCGTGCTCCTCGAGGACTTCGCGGGAGAGGTTCCACACCGGGTAGCTGAATGAATCTTTCGTAAGCGCCTTTTCGAACACCCACGCCAGGTACGTAGAGGCAGCCACGTCGTCCGGCTGGTGCGTCACGCCGGCCAGATCGCGCACGACCTGGCCGATGCCGCCGCTGAACCCGGTGCCCGGACCGGCCGCGGTCAGCACCGCGGGCAGTGCGCCGACCAGCGCGGCCGGGCCCGACAGCGGCGCGGCTTGCGGATCGCCGGTGACCAGCGCGTGGTACGCATTGAGCTCGGCGTCGTCGATGGCGCGGCGGGCGTGCAGTTCGGGCACCTTGACCAGGAAACCGTCGGCGTTCTGGATCGCCGCGCCCTGTGTGTGCAGCCAGCGGCCGAGCGCGCCGCGGACCACGCTGGGGAACAGCTTCTCGACGTCACGCGACTCCGGCTGTTCGCGATGCGGGCTGCGGATCACCGCCTCGGTGAGGAAAAGCAGCCGCTGCGTCATCGAGCCGATCCGGCCCGGCTGATCGAACGCGAGCGGCAGTTCGCGGACGCCGTCCGGACCGTAGGTCGAGACGATCTCGTCCAGCCGCATCCGGTCGACGGCCGACCCGAGCGCCTCGCCGAGCGCGAACCCGACCCACGCGCCGACGACCCGCTGCCAGCCGTAGCGGAAGTTCTCCAGGCTCGTCTCGGGGTACTTGCCGAACGTGTCGAGCCTCGGGACGATCCGGCCGTCGTTGTCCCAGGACGGCACGAGACCGTTGGCGCGCAAGTCGTTCGGCCGCGAGCGGCTCGGCTCCGGCTGTTCGAACCGGCGCAGCCACGACCGGCCGAGGACGGTCTTGCGGCATTCGTCGGCGGTCAGCTCGAACCCGTGCCGCCGCGCGCGTTCCGCGGCCGCCTTCGGCACGTCGACCGGCTTCTCCAGCCCGATCCGGGCGGCGGTTTCGACGGCGAACTTCTCCAGGTCTTCTTCGATCTCCGGGCAGCGGCCGTTCTCGTCGACCCGCGGCTCGTGGCGCGGGAACCGTTTCGCGATCGCGGTCAGCTCGGCGCCCGCGACGTCCTCGAACGTCGCCGGACCGCCGTTGATCACCAGGTTCGGCGGGTGCTCGAACTCGGCGAGTGTCGCTAAGTCGACCCGCCACCAGGCGTGCTCGCGGGCGGGCAGATGCCGGGTCGAGCTGAAGACGCGCAGCTCGTTGCGTTCTTCGGAGAAGTAGAAACGGTCGGTCGCGCCGGTTTTGAGATCGAACGGCACGAAGACTTCGCAGCGCAGCAGGCCGATCAGCAGCTGTTCGCGCGAAAGCCAGCCGACGCTCGCGAAAGCGAGGAGGGTTTCCAGCGGGTTTTCCGGCTTCGGATAGCCGCGGCGAATCGGACCGGCCTTGTACTCCGGGTTCTCGCGCTCGTCACCGGTCTGGTGGCCGTCGTTGTCGACCTTCACCCAGCCCGCGACCGCGGGAAGCGGCACGCCGAGTTCGCCCAGCCCGGCCTTCGCGTACTCCGGGTCGACGACCTCGCGCCAGCTCTCCTGGCCCGGGTACGCGACTGGGGTGCTGAGCCCGCCCGGATGCGGATGCGCCTGGCGCAGCTCGCCGTCCGGCTCGCGCACGAGCACCGACGGGGCGGGGAAGAGTTCCTTGTCCGGACGGCCGTCGTCGAGGAACGCGACGGTGTTGTAGGGGATCGACCAGCCTTCGGGGACCCGCAGCACGCGGTCGTGGTCGACCCGGAGGCCGCCCGGCCCGGAGACCTCGGGGCCGTGCACGGCGCGCAACCACTTCCCGACCTTGTCTACCGCTTCCGCCGCTTCCACCTACTCGATCCTCTCCAGGCTTCCGTCGGACTCGTGCTCCGCGATCGGCTTGGGCAAGACGTACGCCACGGCGCCGCCGGGAAGGTTCGCCCAGGGCACCGTCACCCCAGTGATCACGTGGAGTGATCTTCGGAGGCGAAAAGTGCTGGTCATGCGCTCCCGTTCGAGTGGCAGGGACGTCGTCGCGAACCGTACCGCCTGGTGGTGGACCAGGTTGCCGGGTTCTTCGCCGAATCGCAGAACGACGGTACCTTCCGCCAACCGAGTGAGTCTCTTGTTCCGCAGCAGCGTGAGGGGAGGGTCACCCGGCACGGGCTGGACCGGCCAGTCGGCGACCTCCCGCGCGGTTTCCAGCGGGGTTTCGCGGCCGCCGGTCGCGCGGGCGGGATGCAGCAGCAGTGCGCCGAGCAGCTGCTGGGCGGCGTCTTCGAGGCGGGCGAAGGTCTGTTCGCGGCCGTCCGGCGCGACGACTGTCCAACCGGCTTTGACCTGGTAGAGGCTCCATTTTCCGGCTTCCCGGCCGCCGAGGCAGCGGACGTCGCGCCAGATGCCGAAGGAATCGAGCCGGTGGCCGAGGTGGGCCAGCAGTTCGTCGGCGGACAGGACCGGGTCCGGGTTGGTTTCCCGCTCGGCCGCGATGTCTCCTGCGGTGCGCTGGACGTCGTCCGGAGTCGGGCGCGGACGGGGCTTCCCGGCAAGATCGGCTTCCGCCGTGCGGCGCACCAGATGCTCGACGTACGGCGGGTGAAAGCCCAGGTCACGGATGTGCTGGAGCAGTTCCGGCTCGGGCGCGGCACCGTGTTCTCTTAGGCGCTCGGCCACCTCGAGCGGCCAAATCCAGGTGCCGTCGGTGCGGTGTCTTTCGCCGACCTCAGCCTCGCGTTCGAGGTATCGCAGGACGAGCGGCAGTTCTTCCTCCGACAGCGGTTCGCCGGTCCCGGCGGTGGCGTGCCGGAATTCGAGGCCGAGCGGCAGGCCGACGTGCAGCCGCCACCAGTCGGGAAGGTGCTCGTCGTCGCGGGGGAAGGTGGTGAGTTCGGCGAGGTAGGCGGACGAATCGGGCGGCGTCGTCCACGGGGGCTCGCCGTCGGTGAAATATTCGAACTCGAACGCGCCGTCCGGGGTGAGCACGTAGCGCGCCTGAATCCAGGTGCCGCGCCCCTCCTGATACATCTCAGCCCGCAATGCGGTGAGCCGCTGGACGACCTCCGTGCTGGCGACGGTATTGCGCGCCTGCACCTCGAAATGGTCGCCGAGCTGGGCGAACCCGATCCCGGCCGCCGCGTCCGGATCGGCCCGGTGCGCCTTGACCAGCCGGCCGATCTCGACGAGCGCCTGCTGACCGGTACTCGTTGGTTCCACGTGAATCATTTCGTCCGGAGCGGACGACATCAGGACCCGCGGCGGCGGTTCTGCGGAACGGTTCCGCGCGGACGGACGCGGCGCGGAGTCGGCCGCGGGGCAGGCATCGAGGACGTGTGCTGCGGTTCGGGTGCGTCGGCCAGGTGCTGCACGAGAGTCTGGACGGTCAACGCGAGCTGCGCGGGCGTCGTCCGTTCGAAGGCGTCCGGGGCGAATTCGAGCCGGCCGAGCGTGCCTGCCGGCCCGGCGGTCGCGCGGACGAGCCCGTCGGGCGAGGTCAGGACAGCTGGAGCGGCGTCGAGACGGGCACGGTCGTCGCCGATGGTGCTCACGGTGGCCCCTCGTGTCGGTTGCGCGTGCCGAGATTAACTCGACCGGGTCACAAGTCACCCTAATGCCAGACGGTGAGTTACTACCCCCGTTTGGCTTCAACGGTTTGCGGCAGCGAATCGCCACGGCGTCGGCGGGCCAGCAGATATCCGGCCCCGCCCAGCAGATAGAGCACGGTCGCGACGACCATCAGCTCCGGCGAGTACCCGTTGTCCTTGACGAAGGCCGCCGCGATCGAGACTGCCACCACCTGGGTGATGTTGAACAGGGTGTCGTAGAGGGCGAAGACGCGCCCGCGAGCCTCGTCCGCGACATCGAGCTGTACCGAGGAATCGACGGACAGCTTCAGCACCTGCCCGGTCCCCATGATCAGGAACGACGCGACCACCGCCAACGGCAGCACCATCGGCAACCCGAGAGCGGCCTGCGTGACCGCTGAGATGAGCAGCGACCCGAGAACCGTCCGAAGCCGTCCGAGCGAGCGGATCAGCCTCGCCGTCACCAGGCCCGCGACGAGAATTCCCGCTCCCGCACACGCGACCAACTGCCCAAGCCCGGGCAATCCGGCGCGGAAGATCCCGTCGTCAGTGAAGTAATTGCGCATCAGCAACACGCTGACCAGCAACGAAATCCCGTACGCGGCGCGATGCGCGAACAACGCGACGAACCCAGCCGTGACACTGGGCGCCCGCCACGCGTGCCGGGCACCGTCCGCGAGCCCCCGCGCCACCGCCACCACGGGATTAGTCGGCTCGTCCACGACCGTCGGCCCCAGGACTCCCTTCGCGAACCGATGCGCGAGAACGGCCGACAACAACGCCCCGACCGCCGCGAACGCCGTGGTCTCGGCCGACCCGATGTCGCCCGACCCGAACACCGCCCGCAACCCGATCGCACACCCGCCCCCGACGACCGCGATCGCCGACCCGAGCGTCGCCGCCACTGCGTTCGCGGAAACGACCGCCTTGGGCTCCACGATGTGCGGCAACGCGGCAGACAAGCCAGACCCGATGAACCGGCTGACCCCCTCAGCCAGCAACGCAAGCGAAAACAACCCGATCCCGCCGACCCCAGCCCCGACCGCGAGAACGGACGCCACGATCGCCAGCGCCCGCACGAGATTCGCGAAAACAAGCACCCGCCGCCGGTCCCACCGATCGAGCAACGCCCCCGCGAACGGCCCCACCAGCGAATACGGGAGCAGCAAGGCCGCAAACCCCTCGGCAATGGCCAGCGGATCCGTCGCCCGCTCGGGATTGAACAAAACGGCCCCAGCCAACCCGGCCCGGAAAACGCCGTCCCCCCACTGAGCCGCGAACCGCGTGAACAGCAACCGCCGAAACAACGGATCCCGAACCAGCTGCCAACCCAGCCGCCGCTCCCCCACCTTCACCCCGCAACCCTACCGAGACCCCCTGACAAAACCCGAAAAACGAGACACCCCAACCCCGAGCGCCCGAAGTCGCCCAGAACCTGGACTACGCGGCACAGAGAGAACGCAGAGACAGCGCCCTCTCGCGCCGGGAAGGCCCTACGGACCAAGCACCACAAATCTGAGAGAGCCCGGAGCGCGAAGCGCAGGAAGCACGCACCGCAGGACGAAACCGCACTGCAGACCGCGTCCGCAGCCGACTGAAGGGCAGAAGGACACCGCGCAGGCAAGGCCGCGCAGGTAAGTGAAGCGCGGAAAAAGCGCCCCCGCAGGCGAGGCGGCGCGGGGTGCGCGAGGCGCGGAAAGGTTGCCGCGCAGGCAAGGCGGCGCGGGGTGAGCGAGGGGGGGGAGAAAGGTTGCCGCGCGGGTGAGTGAAGCGCGGAAAGATTTCCGCGCAGACGAGGCCGTGGGCTGAGCGAGGCGCGAAAGACTGCCGCGCAGGCAAGGCAGCGCGAGGTGCGCGCAGCGCGGAAGGATGGCCGCCCAGGCAAGGCCGCGCGAGGCGCGCGAAGCGCGAAAAGATCGCCACCCAAGCAAGGCCGCACGAAGCAACCAAACCCCGCCCACCTTGAAAGCCAAAGGGGGCTCTGCCCCCGACCACCCCGAAAACCGCACCAAAGGCACCGCGGGGGTCCGGGGGCTCGGCCCCCGGGTACTCGGCGCCGGTGTAAGCGGGAAGGTGCGAAGCACCGAACAGGAGGAGAGAACACCGGCGCACTCGTTTCGCCTCTCGGCGGCTTGGCGCAGTGTGGCTCCGGCCGGACCGGTATTCCACAAAGGCGGTTCTTCAGTGAGCCCGGGGGACACGAGTGCGCCGGCTCATTGTTCCCAACGAGGCGCGTGGTGCTGGTGTTCCCGTGCCGGGAGGATTTCCCGCGGCGGGTGATGGGATCATGGGTGGCGTGCCAGCGGACGCCGAGGTTGAACCGGGAACGCTCCTGGTCGCCGCACCCACGATGTTCGACCCGAACTTCAAGCGGACCGTGGTGTTCGTGATCGATCATCGGGCGGAGGGCACGCTCGGGGTGGTCTTGAACCGGCCGTCTGATGTTCCGGTGAACGACGTCCTGCCGGGGTGGGGCGCGCACGTCGCAGAACCTCAGTCGGTCTTCGTCGGCGGGCCGGTCGACAAGAAGACCGCGCTTTGTCTCGCCGCGTTGCGGACTGGGGAGTCCGCTTCCAGCGTTCCGGGGGTGGTCGCGGTGCGGGGGCCGGTCGCGCTCGTCGATCTGGACAGTGATCCTGAAGTGCTCGTGCCCAAGGTGCGGGGCGTGCGCGTGTTCGCGGGTTACGCCGGGTGGGATTCAGGGCAGCTCGCGGGTGAGATCGAGCGCGAGGATTGGGTGATCGTCCCCGCGTTGCCCAGCGACATTCTCGCGCCGCCCAGCCGTGACCTCTGGGGGCAGGTGCTGCGCCGCCAGGGGGTGCCGCTCGCGTTGCTGGCCACTCACCCCGGCGATTTGCAGCGGAATTAGGCCTCGCTGGACTTCTGCAGGACTCCGCAACCGCCCGCGCCGCACGCGCAGCCGCTGCAGCCGGCCGGGGCCTGAACAGGGGCGGGGACGGTCAATGCGGCTCGGGCGCCCATCCGGGCTCCGGCGACCACCATCACCAGCAAACCGAGCAGTCCGACGATCGCGGCGGCCACCAGGCCGGCCGTGGCGGGGATCGCGAGGCCGGCCAGTCCGCAGACGACCGCGGCCGCGCCGCCGGCCAGGGTCGGGATTCCGGCGACCCGGTTGGCGAGCTTGAAGGCCTCTTCGCTGCGCATCGAGGCTTCGGTCCGGACTCCGGCCCCGCTTGCCCTGCTCAGCCGTCCGCGCACGCCGAGGAAACCACCCCAGCCGACGACGACACCAAGGACGATCGGGACGAGCGCGATAGCGAACACCTCTTGAGGATAAGCGTGACCTCGCGGTCATGTCCCGGATACCCTCGTCGGCTGTGCTACGGGCCATGTCTTCGTCCGGGTGATGCAGGTCCGTGCCTTGCGCACTCGCCCACGGTTGCCTGTTCGGCGTGGTAGTATCAGATCATCACGACCGGTTCCGCCCCTCGGGGTCCAGGGCCGGTCTTTTCGTTTTCAGGGGGAGTAGCGATCCAGCGCATGGAACCCAAGCCGCATTGCACTTACGAGAGGCAACTTGACCTGCTCAAAGAGCGCGGTATGCGCATCGACGACGACGCTGCGGCGCTGGCGCTTCTGGAACGTGCTGGCTACTGCACCTTGAGCGGGTACTCCTACCTCTTCCGGCTGCCAGCATCCGACGGCAGCCGTGCGGATCAGTTCTCCCCTGGGACATCGATCTCGCAAGTGCGCGCATTGTGGGAGTTCGATCATCGGCTCCGCTCGACGACCTTCGCCGCCATCCAGCACGTCGAGACATATCTTCGTGCCTTGCTGGCGTACTCGCTGGGTGCGGTGGATCCGATGATCCACCGGAAACGCGAACTGCTGTCGATCGACCAGCCTGGGGCGTATCCGAGGTGGCTTGAGAAGCTTGATCGCAAGATCGCTGACTCGCGCGAGCGAGTTCATCGTCCACCACCGAGAGAAGCGAGGTGGTGTCGTTCCGATTTGGGTCGCGACGGACGTTCTCGACTGGGGAAGTCTCTCCTACCTGTACAGCTTTGCCCCGCTCAGCGTGCGAGAACAGGTCGCACAACGATTCCGGATCAGCCCGCCGCAACT
Source organism: Amycolatopsis sp. NPDC003676 (assembly GCF_053587275.1). Classification (NCBI taxonomy): domain Bacteria; kingdom Bacillati; phylum Actinomycetota; class Actinomycetes; order Pseudonocardiales; family Pseudonocardiaceae; genus Amycolatopsis; species Amycolatopsis sp. NPDC003676. The sequence goes on along the minus strand of NZ_JBSFNS010000015.1, from coordinate 97,844 downwards.
GAAGTCGTGGCTGCTCGCTCTGAACATCGTCCGCAATGTCTGTGCGCATCACGGCCGGTTCTACAACCGCTACTACTCGCTCACGCCGAAGCTTCCGCAAGGTGAACGCGATAAGTCCTTCGACGTGATCGCTTCCGCGAAAGGGACCACTTTCGCGATGCTCACGCTCATGCAGCACTTGAGCTCGTGCACAGTGGGCGCGAGCATGCGGGTGCTGCCGGCAGTCGTACGTACCTTCCCGAGCGACTCTGGGCTGAGCCCCGCAGTGATGGGAGTCCCCGACCGCTGGGATTCGTATCCCCTCTGGCGGCGGTAACAAACCGATAAGCGTGACCTCGCGGCCATGTCCCGGATACCCTCGTCGGCTGTGCTACGGGCCATGTCTTCGTCCACGCGACACCGGCTGCTCGCCGCCGCCGGGATCGTCACGCTGTCCTTGCTCATTCCTGGAACGGCCGACGCCGCGCCGCGGCCGGTCCGGCTGCTCGGCGAGCAGCGGGTGCCGCACAACCTGCAGTTCCAGGGCACGACGGTCGGCGGGTTGTCGTCGATCGACTTCGATCCGCGCACCGGCGGTTACGTCTTCATCAGCGACGACCGGTCCGCGATCAACCCGGCCCGCTTCTACACCGCGAAGTTCGACGTCAGCGCCGAGGGTGTGGGACCGGTCACCTTCACCGGCACGCATCCCCTGCTGCGTCCGGACAGCACGCCGTACCCGCCGCTCGCGAAGAACGATCCGGCCGCTCCGCAGAACGAGCAGACGATCGACCCCGAGGAACTGCGCGTCGACCCGTGGACCGGGCATTACACCTGGTCGCAGGAGGGTGACCGGCTCGCTGACCAGCACCTGATCCAGCCGTCGATCCGCGAGGCCACCCGCGACGGGCACTACGTCCGCGACCTGCCGCTGCCCGCCAACGAGCGGATGAAGCCGGATGCCGGTCCGCGCCGCAATTACGTTCTCGAAGGTCTCGCCTACACGGGGTTCGGCACGCTGCTGGCCAGCGAGGTCGAGGCCCCGCTGCTCCAGGACGGCCCGCCGCCCACGCCGACGTCGGGCGCGTTGTCGCGGATCACCCTGCAGAGCCGGTTCGGGCACGTGCTGGCGCAGTACGCGTACCCGCAGGAGAAGCTCTTCGCCGAGCCGAAGCCCGCCACCGGGTTCGCCGACACCGGGGTGTCCTCGATGCTCGCGGTGAACCAGGCCGATCCGACGAAATTCCTGATGATGGAGCGGTCCTTCGTCACCGGCGTCGGCAACAAAGTGCGCATCTTCGAGATCGACACCACCGGCGCGACGAACGTCCTGAACACCCCGTCCCTGACTGCCGCCAAGCACGTCAAGCCGGTGAAAAAGCGACTGCTCGCCGACCTTTCCGACTTCCCGCTGTCCACTGTGGACAACATTGAGGGGATGACCTGGGGCCCGGCGCTGCCGTCCGGGGAGCGCAGTCTCCTGCTCGTGAGCGACAACAACTTCTCCGCGACGCAAGTCACCCAGGTCGTCGCTTTGGCGGTCCCGTCGGAACGGCTTTGACCAGCGCGTTACGATGAGTGCATGAACACGGCTCGGCTGCTCCTTGGCCTGCCGCGCTGACCTGGTCCGATGACCGGCTCGGCGCGGCGACCCCTCATGCCTTCTGGCTTGGGGGGTCGAGTTGTTTCTGGGAGTGGCTCGACACGGAGGAAGACGGCGATGACAGGGTCTGACGAGGCCACCGGGGCCGCGGCGAAGAGCGCCGCGGACGCTGAGCACGCTCCGCCGTTCCGCTACACCGCGGAGCTGGCCGGGCAGATTGAGCAGCGCTGGCAGGACCACTGGTCCGACCACGGCACCTACCACGCGCCGAACCCGGTCGGTCCGCTCGCCGAGGCGGGCGAGCCGGTGCCCTCGGACAAGCTGTTCGTGCAGGACATGTTCCCGTACCCGTCCGGCTCCGGCCTGCACGTCGGGCACCCGCTGGGCTACATCGGCACCGACGTCTACGCGCGTTACCACCGGATGATCGGCCGGAACGTGCTGCACACGCTGGGCTACGACGCGTTCGGCCTGCCCGCCGAGCAGTACGCGGTGCAGACCGGCACGCACCCGCGCACCACGACCGAGCAGAACATCGCCACCATGCGCCGCCAGTTGAAGCGGCTGGGGCTGGGCCACGACGAGCGCCGGTCGATCGAGACGATCGACCCGGACTACTACAAGTGGACCCAGTGGATTTTCCTGCAGATCTTCAACTCCTACTACGACGAGGACGCCCGCAAGGCGCGCCCGATCGAGGAGCTGGAGAAGGCGTACGCCGCGGGCGAGCGCGCGACGCCGGACGGCCGTCCGTGGGTCGAGCTGAGCACCGTCGAGCAGCGCAAGATCATCGACGACCACCGGCTGGTCTACATCTCCGAGGCTCCGGTGAACTGGGCCCCCGGCCTGGGCACCGTCGTCGCGAACGAGGAGGTGACCGCGGACGGCCGCAGCGACCGCGGCAACTTCCCGGTGTTCCGCAAGAGCCTGCGCCAGTGGATGATGCGGATCACCGCGTACGCCGACCGCCTGGTCGACGACCTGGACCTGCTGGACTGGCCGGAGAAGGTCAAGTCCATGCAGCGCAACTGGGTCGGCCGCTCGCAGGGCGCGCGCGTCTCGTTCGCCGCGGGCGACGAGAAGATCGAGGTCTTCACCACCCGTCCGGACACCCTGTTCGGCGCCACCTACATGGTGATCGCGCCGGAGCACCCGCTGGTCGAGAAGCTGACCGCGGCGCAGTGGCCGGGCGAGCACCCGGAGACCTGGACCGGCGGCGCGAAGACGCCCGCCGAGGCCATCGCCGCCTACCGGGCCGCCGCCTCGCGCAAGTCCGATCTGGACCGGCAGGAGAACAAGGAGAAGACCGGCGTCTTCACTGGCACCTACGCGGTGAACCCGGTCAATGGCAAGGAAATCCCGGTCTTCGTCGGCGATTACGTGCTGATGGGGTACGGCACCGGCGCGATCATGGCGGTGCCCGCGCAGGACCAGCGCGACTACGACTTCGCGAAGAAGTTCGAGCTGGAGATCGTCCGCACGGTCGACCCCGGCGAGGGCTTCGAGGGCGAGGCGTTCACCGGCGACGGCCCGGCGATCAACTCCGCCAACGACACCGTCGACCTGAACGGCATGGGCGTCGCCGACGCCAAGAAGACGATCATCGCCTGGCTGGAGGACCGCGGCGCGGGCGAGGGCACCGTCCAGTACAAGCTGCGCGACTGGCTGTTCGCCCGCCAGCGCTACTGGGGCGAGCCGTTCCCGATCGTCTACGACGAGAACAACCAGCCGATCGCGCTGCCCGAGGACCAGCTGCCGGTCGTGCTGCCGGAGGTCGACGACTACTCGCCGAAGACCTTCGACCCGGACGACGCCGACTCCGAGCCGTCGCCGCCGCTGTCGCGCGCGAAGGACTGGGTCGAGGTCACCCTGGACCTGGGCGACGGGCCGAAGAAGTACCGCCGCGACACCAACGTCATGCCGCAGTGGGCCGGTTCCTGCTGGTACCAGCTGCGCTACGTCGACCCGTCGAGCCAGGACGTGTTCTGCGCGCCGGAGAACGAGGCGTACTGGCTGGGCCCGCGTCCGGCCGAGCACGGCGTGGACGACCCGGGCGGTGTCGACCTGTACGTCGGCGGTGTCGAGCACGCGGTGCTGCACCTGCTGTACTCCCGCTTCTGGCACAAGGTGCTGTACGACTTGGGCCACGTGTCCTCGAAGGAGCCGTACCGCCGCCTGTTCAACCAGGGTTACATCGAGGCGTTCGCCTACACCGACAAGCGCGGTGTGTACGTGCCTGCTGAGGACGTCGTCGAGCGCGACGGCAAGTTCTTCTTCGGCGACGAAGAGGTCAAGCAGGAATACGGCAAGATGGGCAAGAGCCTGAAGAACGCCGTGACGCCGGACGAAATGTCGGACACCTACGGCGCGGACACCTTCCGCGTGTACGAGATGTCGATGGGCCCGCTGGACATGTCGCGGCCGTGGGCGACCAAGGACGTCGTCGGCGCGCACCGGTTCCTGCAGCGGCTGTGGCGGCTGCTGGTCGACGAGCAGACCGGCGAGCTGCGGGTCTCGGCCGACGAGGCGACCGAGGCGGACCGGAAACTGTTGCACCGCACCATCGCCGGGGTCCGCGAGGACTACGCGGAGATGCGGTTCAACACCGCCGGCGCGAAGCTGATCGAGCTGAACAACCACCTGACCAAGGCGTACGGCTCGGCCGCCGGAACCCCGCGCGAGGTGGCCGAACCGCTGGTGCTGCTGCTGGCTCCGCTGGCCCCGCACGTGGCCGAGGAGCTGTGGCACCGGATGGGCCACGCGGACTCGCTGGTGCACGGGCCGTTCCCGGTCGTGGACGAGAAGTACCTGGTCGAGGACTCGGTCGAGTACCCGATTCAGGTCAACGGCAAGGTCCGTTCGCGGATCACCGTGCCCGCGGACGCGAAGAACGACGCGGTGCAGGCGACCGCGCTGGCGGACGAGAAGATCGCCGCGCTGGTCGGCGACAAGACGCCGCGCAAGGTGATCGTGGTGCCGGGCCGGCTGGTCAACATCGTGCTCTGAAAAAGCTCGTTCCGGCCCGGGCGGCGTGCCCGGGCCGGTACTGTGCTTTCCGTGCGTAACCGAGCGATCACCGCGGTAATTGTCGCAGTGGCGGCAGTGCTTTCCGGGTGCGCCATCGCGCCTGCTCCGCCGCCGGGGAAACCCGCGCCGCGGCTGCCGGCGGATTCGATCGCTTACGACACGCTGCCGGTCATCACGAGCCGGCCGAAGCTGTTCCCTGGCGACTGTTCGCAGTTCGAGAAGAACCCGGCGTTGCTGGGCGCCCTCGGCGGCAGTTCCCCGATGTACAACCCGTATGCCAAGGCCTGCGTTATGAAGCGGTCGGCGGGCACGCAGGTCGAGGTCGGCTCGATGGACCCGGACCAGCGCATCCCGGAGCCGTGGCCCGGCTGGTGGAAGGTCTACGACTACAGCGTCCACCACTTCCGCCGGATGCTGGTGCTGGACCGCTACTACGCGGTTTCCCAGCTCCAGGGATACGGCTGCGTGGTCGCGGTGAACACCGGTTCGCTGCAGGTCCTCACCGTCCGGGTCGGCACCGAAGCAGGCAAGGGCCCGGTCCCCGGCGACAATCTCGACGTCGATCGCCAGACCGCTCAGCTGTTCTGCCCGGACGCGCAGAAGGCCGCCGAGGACTACCTGAACACGGTCGACCCCGGCGGCGGCTCGCTGGCCGGCTGACCCGCGGTCACGCCGCTTCTCGTGTGCCCGCCCGCCAGATCGCGACCCCGGCCAGGCCGATCCACACCACCAGCGACGTCGCCAGCGCGACCGGTCCGTGCTTGGCGATCCCCGCGAGCTGCCGCGCGGGTTCGGCCGGATCGACCCATCCCGCGTAGTCGATGCCGCTCTGCAGGAACACGAACAGCAGCGACAGCAGGACGTAAGCGGTGATCGATCCGGCGGTGTTGGGGATCAGCCAGCCGATGGTGACCGCGAGCAGGGTCATGCAGAACCCGCCGAGCAGAATCGTCGCGACCATCGCGCCCGGCCGGGCGTCGAGCAGGAACTGCGTGTCGTATCCGTCGAGCTGGCTTCGGTAGTAGGTGAAGGTCATCAGCAGGTTCAGCCCTGAAGTGACCAGCCAGACCCCGATCGCGATGGTGGCCTGCGCGAGCACGTAGCGCAGCCGCGACGGCTGGGCGAGCAGGGTCGGCTGCGCGCTGCGGTAATGCCATTCCGCGGCGATCAGCTTCACGAGCACGACGTTCATCAGCACCGCGCCGAGCCGGATCGTGAGGAATATCGGCAGCAGTTGCTTGTCGAGCGTGTAGTCGCGCAGTCCGCCCTGCAAGAACAGCAGCGACAGCGCCACCAGCAGGATCGGTGCCGAGATCACCAGGATCTTGTCCGCCACCGTCGCGGTCATCTTCCGCAGTTCGACGCCCACCACGGTGCCGAACGACGCGCGCCGCTGCGCCGGGGCCTGCCACGCGGGCGCCTGCGCCGGGATCATCGGGCTCCTCCAGTGAGCCGGAAGAAAAGCTCTTCCAGGTTCTGCTGTTCCTCGCGCAGTTCCAGTACCTGCACGCGGGCGGCGAACGCGAGGTCGGACACCTGTTTCATCGGGGCGGCGACGGACACCCCGTCCGCGCTGGTCTGGCGCAGTTCGAGCCTGGCGTTGTGCAGCGCGGAGGTCAGCCGGGGCAGGTCGGCGGTGCGGATGAGCGTGCGGGCCGGTCCGGCGAAGCTCTCCAGCGGACCGTCGGCTACGACGCGGCCCTGGCCGATCATCACCACGCGGTCCGCGGTCTGGTCCACTTCGGACAGCACGTGGCTGGACAGCAGCACGGTGCCGCCGCGCTGGGCGTACCCGCGCAGCAACTGCCTGGTGGAGCGGATGCCGTCCGGGTCGAGGCCGTTGATCGGTTCGTCGAGGATCAGCACCGGCGGATCGCACAGCAGCGCCTGCGCGATGCCGAGCCGCTGCCGCATGCCGAGGCTGTACTTGCCGATCCGCCGGTTCGCCGCGTCGGAGAGGCCGACCTGCCCGAGCACCTGGTCCACCCGCGCGGCGGGCAGCCGCATCAGTTTCGCGGCGTTGCGCAGGTGATGCCTGCCGGTGCGGCCGGGGTGCACGGCGGACGCGTCGAGCAGCACGCCCGCGACGTGCGCCGGGTTGGGCCACTCGCCGAAGCGGCGGCCGGCGATGGTCGCGGTGCCGGACGTCGGCGTGGTCAGGCCGCAGATCATCCGCAGCGTGGTCGATTTCCCGGCGCCGTTCGGCCCGAGGAACGCGGTCACCGTGCCCGGTCGCAGGCTGAACGACACGGTGTCGACCACCCGGCGTTGGCTGTAGACCTTCACCAGCTCTTGGACGTGCAGCAACCCCTCCCCCTCCCCTTATCCCTGGCCGAAGTTTGTCACACGCTGTGGCCGCCCGGGTGCGGAATCGAACCGCCACGACCGAAAGACGCCAGCTTCGCCCGCCGTCCGGCGCTTCGATGGTTGAAAGCGAAACAAACTGAAAGGACGGACATGAACCTCGACGGCAAAGTGGCGCTGGTGACCGGCGGCAGCCGCGGAATCGGTGCGGCGACGGCCACGCGGCTCGCCGAGGCTGGGGCGGACGTGGTGCTCACCTACACGGTGAATGCCGAGCAGGCGGCGGAAGTGGTCGACCGGATCAAGGCGCTCGGCCGCCGTGCGCTCGCGGTCGGTGCGGACAACGCCGATTCGGCGGCGGTCGAAGCCGCGGTGGAAGCGGCGGTCGCCGAGTTCGGGCGGCTGGACGTGCTGGTCAACAACGCGGGCGTCGGTTTCGTCGGGCCGCTGGAGCAGACCGGGATGGACGACGTCGACCGCGTGCTCGCGGTGAACGTGCGCGGGGTTTTGGCCGCGACGAAGGCGGCGGCGAAGCACCTCGGCGAGGGCGGCCGGGTGATCACGATCGGCAGCTGCGTGACCGATCGCGTGCCGGGACCGGGAATGGTGCTGTACGCGGTCAGCAAGTCCGCGATGGTCGGGCTGACCAAGGCGCTGGCCCGCGAACTGGCCGCGAACGGCGTGACGGTGAACCTGGTGCACCCGGGGCCGACCGACACGGAAATGAACCCGGCCGACGGCCCGTACGCAGCGGACCAGGCGTCGATGACTGCGGTCGGCCGGTACGGCAAGCCCGCGGAAGTGGCCGACACGGTGGCCTTCCTCGCCTCGCCGGCCAGCGCGTACGTGACCGGCTCGACCATTTCGGTCGACGGCGGCCACGCGGCCTAATCGCTGTAGAGGCCGACGTCGCGGGCTAGGTCGGTGAGCATGGCCTCGAACAGCACGTCCGGCTTGGACACCGGGATCGGGTAGTTGCCGAACACCTCAAGGGTGACGTGGCCGTAGAGCCGCGCCCAGAAGGTGATCATCAGGTAGGTGAGCCCGAGGTCCAGCTTCTCCGACGGGATTTCCCGCCCGGACTCCTTGAGCACCGTGAGCAGATCCTGCTGGAACGCGGTGAGGTCGTCGCGGAGTTCGGGCGGGACCACGTCGTTCGGCGGCATGACCAGGTCGTGCTGGGCGAGCACGTGACCGGCCGCGGCGAGGAAGATCTTGCCGAACGGCTCGTCCAGCCTGCGCAGCGCGCTGCCGGTCGCGGTGCCGGTGGCCCCGGTCGGCGACGCGAACACCAGCGTGAATTCCTTGGTGTGGGTCAGCGCCCAGCGGCGGAAGCCTTTGCAGATCTGGAACAGCTGCAGCAGGCCCTCGTCCTTCAGCTCCGCGATGTCCTCGGCGAGTTCGGCGGCGAGGTCGGTGCAGACGTCGAGGCGGAGGTTCTCCAGCAGGTCGTCGCGGGATTCGTAGTAGCGGTACAGGGCCGGTGCGGTGATCCCCAGCTCCCGGGCGATGGCCCGCAGCGTCACGGCTTCCGGACCCTGGCCTACCAGCAGTTTCCGCGCGGTCCGGCGGATGTCCGATTCGGTAGCCGCTCGCGCGCGACCCCTGCGTGTGGGGCTGCTCATTCGGGCAGTCTAGGTGGTCTGGACACCGATTCAGGCGCTGGCGCGCGAATCGGGTCGGTGCCGACGCCGATCACTCGGGGGGCTACGTGATCGGCGCCGGCGACCCGATGCCCTCCCCGGTGCGCTTCCGGTCGGGGCAACGTCATCGGCTCAAGGCCAGTGACGCTCGAAGAAGAGCGAAGGCCGCCGCAGAAGTGACGCCTGGGGGATACGGATCCCCCGATCGAGTGACGGCCAGACGCTGTTCCGCCTGATTGTCGCACTGAGCGCCGAGAAAGTTACAAACGCTTTCACTTTCGGGCACAGATGGCGGAAAGGACGGGCCGTGGCAGAGTAGCGGCATGAGTGCTGCGGTACTGGTAGTCGGGTCCGCGAATGCCGATTTGGTGGTGCCGGTCGACCGGCGCCCCGGCGGCGGCGAGACGGTGCTGGGCGGCGACACCGCGTTGTCGCCGGGCGGCAAGGGCGCGAATACCGCGGTCGCGGCGGGAAAACTCGGCGCGGACGTCGCGTTGCTCGGTGCGGTCGGCGACGATCCGTACGGTCGAATGCTGCGGGATTCGTTGTCGAATGCGGGTGTCGATACGCAATTCGTTCGTACTGTTGATCGGCCTACCGGAATCGCCTACATCACCGTGACTCCGGACGGGGAAAACTCAATCCTCGTCTCCCCCGGCGCGAACTCCGCGCTGGAACCCGGGGACATCACCGACGAGGCGCTGGACGGCGCCGGTGTGCTCGTCGCCTCGCTGGAAGTGCCGCTGCCGACGATCGAGCGTGCGGTGGTGCGGGCACGCGAAAAGGGCGTGCGAGTGCTGCTGAACCTCTCCCCGGCGGCCGAGGTGTCGCCGGAAACGCTGGCCGCGCTGGACGTCCTGCTGGTCAACGAGCACGAGGCCGCCTACCTGCTCGGCTCGGAGGACGCTGACCCGCGCAAGCTGCTCGAACTCGGTCCGCGCGCGGCCGTGGTCACCCTCGGGGCCAAGGGCGCGGCGGTCATTGAGGGCGACAAGTCGACAACGGTCGAGTCGCCCAAGGTCGAGGCGGTCGACACGACGGGTGCGGGCGACGCGTTCGCCGGTGCGCTGGCCGCTGCTCTCGCCGACGGCGCTGACCTGGCCGAAGCCGCTCAGCGGGCGGTGAAGGTGGCTGCGGTGACCGTGACTCGGCATGGTGCTCAGCCGTCCTATCCGACCGCCGCCGAGCTGGACTGACTCACCCCCGGGCCGGGTCGCGGACCCGGCGGAGGGCTGGGGTTTCCGGCAGACTTTGCGGGGCCGGTCGCGCGGAACTGGCCCGCGCGCGGTGGCACGAGGAGGTGCGTCCGGTGGTCGAACGGGTGCGAAATCGGGAAACGGGTGCGGCGCCCCGGCAGATCGCCGCTTGCGTGAGCTATGGTCTAGACCATGTCTGAGAGTGCCGCCGCTCCGGCCGAGTCCGCTGCCGGTTCCTCGCTGACCGGGGTCGCGGTGAGCCCCGGACGCGCGAGCGGACCCGTCGTGCGGGTCGCCGAGCCGCTCGGGGAACCCGCCAGCACGCCCGCGCCGGACGACCCGGCGGCGGAGGCGGCCCGGATCGAGCCCGCCGCGCAGGCGGTCGCCGCGCGGCTGGAGGCGCAGGCCGAGGCCGCGACCGGGGAGGCCGCGACGATCCTGATCACGACCGCCGCGATGGCCGCCGACCCGGCGCTCGCCGCTCAGGCTCAACAGCTGGTGACGGCGCGGAACCTACCCGCGGCCCGCGCCGTCTACCAGGCCGCCGAAGGTTTCGCCGACGCGTTGGCGGCCGCTGGCGGATACATGGCCGAGCGGGTCCGCGACGTCCGGGACGTGCGCGACCGGCTCGTCGCCGAACTGCTCGGCGTCGCCCCGCCCGGGGTGCCCGAGCTGGCGTCGCCGAGCGTGCTCGTCGCCCGCGACCTCGCTCCCGCCGACACTGCCGGGCTCGACCCGGCGAAGGTTCTCGCGCTGGTCACCGAGGAGGGCGGGCCGACGAGCCACACCGCGATTCTCGCGCGGGCGCTGGGAATTCCGGCGGTCGTCGCGGTGCGCGGGCTGCTGGCTTCCGACGCGAAGGCGCTGTCGGTTGACGGCGACACCGGCGTGATCGAGGCGGTCGACCCGTCCGCGCCGATCGTCACCGCCGCCGCTTCCGGCCCGGCTGAGTGGAACGGCGTCGGCGAAATGTCCGACGGGCACCGGGTGAAGGTGTACGGCAACGTCGGCTCCCCGGCCGACGCGCAGGCCGCCGCGGACGCGGGTGCCGAGGGCGTCGGACTGTTCCGCACCGAGTTCTGCTACCTCGACGCACCGGCCGAGCCGTCCGTCGAAGAGCAGCGAAAAGCTTATGCCGCAGTGCTTTCGCCGTTCCGCGGAAAGCCGGTCATCGTGCGCACGCTGGACGCGGGCGCGGACAAACCGCTCGCGTTCCTGTCCCCGGACGACGAACCCAACCCGGCGCTCGGCGTTCGCGGCCTGCGGATCGCGTTCGACCGGCCGGAGGTGCTCGACCGGCAGCTGGAAGCCATCGCGGGCGCGGCGGAGGATTCCGGCGCGGAGGTTTCGGTGATGGCCCCGATGGTCGGCACCGTCGAGGAAGCCGCGTGGTTCGCCGAGCGCGTGCGCGCCGCCGGGATCGCGCGGGCGGGCGTGATGATCGAGATTCCCGCCGCCGCGCTGCTGGCGCGGGAAATCCTGGGCGTGGTCGATTTCGTGTCCGTCGGCACCAACGATCTGGCCCAGTACACCTTCGCCGCCGACCGGCAGCTCGGCGCGGTCGCGAAGCTGAACGACCCGTGGCAGCCCGGATTGCTGCGCCTGCTGAAGCTGATCGGCGACGCGGCAGAAGCGACCGGCAAACCGGCGGGCGTGTGCGGCGAGGCGGCGGCCGACCCGCGGCTCGCGCTGGTGCTGGCCGGGCTCGGTCTGACCAGTCTGTCGATGAACGCCCCGGCGGTCCGCGCGGTCGGCGCGAGCCTGGCGACGGTGTCCCGGGAGCAGGCACGCGAGATCGCGGCGGCGGCGCTGGCCACCGCCGATCCGGCCGCCGCGCGCAAGGCCGTCGCGGAGGCGGTTGCCTAAGCAGGGGACGCCGGATCCGGGTGAGAGATGGGGTACCGGATCCGGCGCCGGACGCTGGTCAGCCGAAGATGCCCCGCCGAGGGTGGCGGATGACCAGCGAGCCTCCGTGGATGCGGCCGGTCAGCACGTAGCGCGGAGTGCCCGCGCGGCCGTTGCTGCCGGTCTTGTCGTCGAGCGAACCGAACTTGATCTCGGTGATCGAGTTGTAGTCCACCGCCGCGTGCGGCGGGATGATCAGCTCGACCGAACCCCACTTCGAGTCGAGTTCGATCTGTACCACCGGGGTGGCGACGCGGGCCTCGGTGAAGTCGAGCTTGGTGCTGCCGTACTTGTTGCGCACCACCATCGCGGCCGGGACCTGCCACGGGCCGCTGCGCTGCAGTGACGAGTACTTGGCGTTGAGCTCGAGCCGCCTGCCGAGCCCGTAGTTCGGGCCGTAGCCGGGCGGTTCGGGCAGCGGCGCGTACTGCGGGGCCGCGCCGGGGTGGACCAGCCCGGGCAGGTCGGCGAGGACGGTGTTGAGTTCGCCCCTGGTGCGGGCCGCGAGCGCCTGGTCGGTGCGTTCGGTGAACTCGTCGAGGGTGAGCATCCCCTGCCCGATGGCCTTCTGCAGCACCCCGACCACGTGTTCGCGCTCGTCGTCGGACACCCGGATGTCGCGCTCGGTCAACGGCTTGGTCTCGGTCGCGGGCTGCGCGGCGATCGTCTCTTCCTCGGCCATGGCTTCGATGGTAGAACTCGATTTCCGCTGGCAGATCGGGGAAAAACCCTGAACGGACCCGTACTCCGCGCGACGGTCGCCCTGGTCGCGGCCTGCTGTCTGCTGACGTCCTGCACGAGCGGCGCTCCGGCACCCGCTCCGGTCACCTCGTCGGCGCGCCCGACTCCGACCACACCCCCGCCCACCGGCCTCGACGGCGGCGTCGCCACCGGCGGCATCGGCGTCGAGTTGTTGCTGGCCACGTCGCCGCCCACGGTGTTCGACTCCGACTCCGGCGTGCGCGGCGCGATGCCTGGCGTTCCCGGCGGGCAGCGTGCGGTGTCGTTGCTGCGCGTCGGCCACACCCCGGTCGTGCTGACCGGGCCGATCTGCTCGCAGGCCGCCTGCGATCCGGCCGAGGTGTACGTCTACCTGGGGCTTTCGACTCCGCGGTCGCTCGGCAAAGCGGTGAGCGCGGCCCCGGGCGCGGACGGTGCCAGCGTGTGGCTGATCCGCGAGGACGGACCGGACCTCTGCCGGTTGGAACACGTCGCGCTCACCGGTGCCTCGTTCGGCCGGGGCACCGTGGCGTCGTGCCACACGCTCGTCCGGGTGGAAACGTCGCACGGGTTGCTGATCACCGTCGGCGGCGGCACCGCGGAGACGGTCGACGTCCTGATCGACCCGGCCACCGGGCGCACCGTGCAGCAGTCGCCGCGCATCCTCGCCGCGGTCGGCGACCGGCTCCTTCTCGGCGGCCTCACTGATCTGACCGTGCTCGACCTGCGCAGCGGAGCGCGGAAACCGGTGACCCTGCCGGTGCCGCAGCCCAATCCGTCCGTGCTGCCCAGCCGGGACGGCACCGTCGCCGCGGTGGATTTCGGCACCCCGTCGTTCGCCGGAACCGGCACGCAGACCCGCGATCTGTGGCTGCTGAACCTGACCGACGGCACCTGGCAGCAGGCACCCTCGATGCCGTACTCGACGGAAAACCTGAAGCATTCCGGCCTGGAGTGGACGGAGGCGGGCGACCTGGTCCTCGACGACGGGGTGGTCGCGGCGTGGCATCCGGGCGAACCGGCCTGGCGGCTGGGGAAGGCGAAACTCGCCCCGGCGCAGCAGGCCGCCGGGGTCGCGACCTCGTGACGTTCGAGGTCAGTCCTCGTCGAGCCCGTGTTCGATCGCGTACCGCGCCAGCTCGACCCGGTTGTGCAGCTGAAGCTTTCGCAACGTCGACTGCACGTGGTTCTCCACGGTCCGGTGCGACAGAACAAGCCGCTCCGCGATCTGCCGCGCGGTCAGCCCCTTCGCGACCAGCCGGAGCACGTCGGTCTCCCGATCGGTGAGCCGCGGCGGTTCCGGCGCGCCGTCCGGAACGTCGGCCATCCGCCGGTACTCGCCGAGCACCAGGCCCGCCAGCCCGGCGGTGAACACCGGATCGCCGTCGGCCGTGCGGCGCACCGCGTCCACCAGCTCCGCCGCGGACGCCGATTTCACCAGGTAGCCCGAGGCGCCCGCCTTCACCGCTTCCAGCACGTCGCTGTGCTCGCCGCTGGCCGAGAGCACGAGCACGTGCGTGTCCGGCGCCGCCGCGGTGATCTCGCGGGTCGCCTCGACGCCGGACGTGCCGCCGAGGTTCAGGTCCATCAGCACCACGTCCGGGCGCACCGCGCGCGCGATCCGGATCGCCGCCGGGGCGTCCGGGGCGGTCGCGGCCACCTCGAACCCGTTCTCGCTGAGGTCGCGGGCCACGCCGTCGCGCCACATCGGGTGGTCGTCGACCACCATGACCGAGATCGTCCGTTCCGTCATCGCCCGTCCCTCATCGTGGCTGGCACCCGCACTTCCCACTCCGTGCCCCGGCCGGGAGCGCTGTCCAGCACCGCGGTCCCGCCGAGGTCGGCCACCCGGCCGCGAATCGACTTCACTACCCCGAGCCGGCCCTCGGCCGCCGCTCGCTCCAGCCTGCCGCCCTCGATGCCCGGCCCGTCGTCGCGGACGCTCACCACGACCTCGTCGCCGAGGTCTTCCAGCAACACCCAGGCGTGCGCGTCCGGACCAGCGTGTTTCTCCACGTTGGCCAGCGCTTCCCGGGTGATCGCGAGGAGTTCCTCGGTGACGTGCGCGGGCAGGTTCACCGTTCCGGCCGGCGTCGAGACCTGCACCGACGTGGTCGACAGCAGCTGCAACGCCGAACGGAGGTCCGCGGTGTCGCCGGAGCGCGTCGGTTCGCTGGTCACCAACGCGCGCAACGCGATCTCCTGCTCCCCCGCGAGCCGCGCCAGCTCCGCTGCTTCGCCGCCTACTTCGAGACCGCGACGCCGTACGCGCGCGAGAACCTGAAGCACGCTGTCGTGAATCGAGCGCGCGAGCCGTTCACGCTCGGCCGTCGCTGCTTCGGTGCGAAGGGCGCGCGCGAGCGCTTCGGCGGAGCTACGCGCGAGCGTCGCGGCCATGCCGACAAGGAGGCCGCTCGCGCACAACAGCACGCCGTCACGGATGACGTCGATGTCGACGTGCCAGCGTGCGACACCAGTCCCTACTGCCACGACGAGGCCCGCCGATACGCCGAAGCGCGCGCCGAAGCGCGTTGCCACCGCGATCGGCGCTACCGCTGCCCACACCGTGGTGATCAACGGCGTGGTCGGGTCGGCGAACTGCGCGTCCGACAGGATCCACGGAGAGGTGAGCAAGAGCGCTGTGGTGAGTACGAGGTCAAAGATCACCAGCCAGCGGTGCCGTCCGTTCTCGCGCAAGTACGCCAGACTCGCCACGACAGACCACACGGCCATCACGCCGATGACGAGCCACGCCAGCCACGGCCGCTGGAAGCCCGGGTGGTGCGCGATCGCCACGGCCAGCGCGAACAACCACGTGACGACGCGCAGCACCACGACACCGCGCCACAGCGGTGCCACCGGGTCTCGGACGGATCGAACAGTCACTTCTCGTCTTCGCCGGAGCCGGCGTCCTCGTCTTTCTTGTCCTTGCCGGACTTGCCCGGCTTCTTGCCGTCGTCGCGGTCCGGCGCGTCGTTCGGGTACGCGGCCTTGCTGTGCAGCGCGTCGACGGTCGCCGGATCGGGATCGTGTTCGTGCAGCAGCGACCGGACCCCGGAGTTGAGCACGGCCAGCAGCGGCACCGCGAGCAGCGCGCCCGCGATGCCCGCGGCGACTAGGCCGGTGGCGATCGCGAGCACCACCGCGAGCGGATGCAGCCGCACCGCGCGGCCGAGCAGCAACGGCTGCAGCACATGGCTTTCCAGCTGCATCACGCCGATCACGATGGCCAGCACGACCACCGCGCCGATGATGCCCTTCGACACGAGCGCGATCAGCACCGCGACGCCGCCGGTGATCAGCGCGCCGATGATCGGGATGAACGCGCCGAGGAACACCAGCGTCGCCAGCGGGATCACCAGCGGCACGCCGACGATCCACAGCCCGATGCCGATGCCGACCGCGTCGACCACGGCCACCGCCGCCGTCGCGCGGATGTAGCTGACCAGCGACGCGAACCCGCGCCGTCCCGCCACGTCCACCCGCGAACGCACCCGCGTCGGCACGCCGCGCACCAGGAACGACCAGATGCCGTCGCCGCCGGCGAGGAAGAAGATCGTGACGAAGAGCGTCAGCACGAAGCCGGTGAGGATCTCGCCGACGGTGCCCGCGGTGGTCAGCGCGGTGGTGGTGATCGACGCCTGGTTGTTCTGCAGGAAGCCGATGGCCTGGTTGATGAAGTCCTGGATCTGCTCCTGGCGCAGGTGCAGCGGACCGTTGATGAGCCAGTCCTTGATCTGGTTGAGGCTCGTGGTCAGCTGTTGCTGCAGTTCGGGAAGGCCACTGGAGAACTGGGTGATCACGAAGGTCAGCAGCCCGCCGAGCACGGCGAGCCCGGCCACGAGCACGATCGCCGTGGCGAGCCCGCGCGGAAAGCGGATCTGCACGAGCCGCGACACCGCGGGGGCCAGCAGCGCCGAAAGCAGCAGCGCGATCGACACCGGCACCACGACCGACGCGAGATAGCCCAGCAGCCACACCACTGCGTACAGCGCGGCGATCACCACGATGAACCGCCACGACAGCGCGGCGGACACGCGCAGGCCGCGCGGGATGAAGCCGGTGACATCGGCGACTGGTTCGGAAAGGGACGGTTGTTCGCGTTGTCCGCGCCCAGGCTGGCTCACGGGGACAACCGTATCGGCCCTGTCGACGAAAACCGGGCGGATCGCCCAGCCGCCGGCGCGAATCACCGCCTCGCCGGTGCCACGCGAACCGACTCGGGAGTAACCGGCCGTCTTCTCCGGGGATGACCCATCGTGAGACCCGGCCACACTCTGTGTTGTTCACACGATGGTGGCATCAAGCCGTGTCAAGGATGCGCGGCGGGCCGGAAATTTGGTTGTCTCGGTTTTGCACCACCGCGGAACTGTGCCGTTCCGCCCGAAAACCGAAATCAATTTTTACCCCTTGAGGAGAAATCACCTGTGACGAACGACGCTGTGCACGAGAGGCGGGGCGCGACGCGCTTCGGCCGTCTCGCGTCGCGTGCGTTGTTCGTCGTCGGCGGCGCGCTCGCGGCCACCGCGGCCGCGTGGACCGTCTCCTCTTCCGCCGCTTCGGCGGACACGGTCGACGCGAGCGTCACGCCGGTCACCGACGCGACGGCCGCCGGAATCGGCGACGTCACCGACGGCGCGGCCCGGTTCGCGGGCGACGTCACCGGTGCGGCGCAAGGGCTTTCGTCGTGCGGTCAGGGTGCCACCACGTGGTCTGAACCAGGCACTGCGCGGCCCACCTGCTCGCTCAGCCAGCTCGGCAGTCCGCACCGCGACGACCTCGCCAGCGGCCAGGAGGCCGCCGGAAAGGTCAGCACCGCGGTCAGCGACCTCGGCCAGCACGCGGTCGTCAAGCCGGTGGAGCGCACGCTCGGCTCGCTCGAACACATCGCGCGCAAGCCGCAGGACGCGCGCCAGGTGATCGCCGACGCGACCACCCCGCCGCCCGCCGCGCAGGATTTCGGCCGGAAGCTGTGGGATCTGCTCGACCCGAGCGCTCCCTCGAACCTGGTCGACCTGCCGAAACTGCCTTCCGCTCCGGCCCCCGGGTCCGAGCAGGTGCCCGCGCCGGGCATTCCCGAGCAGCCCGCCGAGGCGGACCAAAACCTCGGCGCCGCGGCGATGACCACGTCCGACGCACTGCAGTCGGTCTTCCCGTCGATGGACGCGCAATCCGTCGACCCGGTGCAGGGCGTCGAACTGCCCGCGAAGCACCACGGCGGCGACCGCGGCCTGCCCGGCGCGCCGTTCTCCCCGGCGCAGCTTCCCGCCGCGCCGCTTTCCATCCCGAACTCCCCGGCCGGTGGCAGCACCGCGCCCGGCGGACACCTCGACGGACTGAACTTCGGCGTCCCCTCCTGGGTCGTCGCCGCCGTCGACAACGCCGTGGCGGGTTCGACCCGCATCGGCCTCGCGCACACGCCGCGCACCCCGGGCGAGCAGCCCGGCGTCACTCCTGACTGATCCACTTCACCCGCGGGGTCTTTGACGCACCCTCGGACACCTTTGTGTGCCGTTGCCGTCATCGACAGATATCCCGCGGGTTTTTCGCGCGCTGCGCAATTTCCGCGCACGCATTCCCCGGTGCATTCCCGAGAGTCAGGGAGCACCGCCACGAACCCGCAAGGGACCCCGATATGAAGGAGAAAAATCCCATGCAGACCTGGGCAAAGCGCGGACTCCAGACCGCGTTGGTCACGGGTGGGTTGCTGATGCTGGGCACCGGCATCGCCTCGGCCGACGAGAACGTGAACCCGGACACCCCGGCCTCCCCGCTGGATCTCAACGTCACCGTCCCGATCGACGAAGCCAACAACGCGATCGGCACCCCGCTCGGGCAGGTCGACCTGCCGGCGCACCACAACGAGATCAGCACCAAGCCCGTCACCTCCGCCGTCAAGGGAGCGCTCGCCTCGGCGAAGACGCCCGGCGGCTCCGCGGGCAGCCTGACCGACAGCCTCCCGAAGACGGACGCGCCCCGGCAGATCACGCCGACCCACGACGCGTTCAAGGGCAACAAGGTCAACGGCGACGTCGTCGTCCCGATCCAGATCGTGGACAACGCGGTGGGCGTCATCGGCGACGCGCACGTGCAGGGCGGCGACCACAGCCAGACCTACAACCACAACCAGGACGTCGCGACC
Organism: Amycolatopsis sp. NPDC003676; assembly: GCF_053587275.1. Taxonomy (NCBI): domain Bacteria; kingdom Bacillati; phylum Actinomycetota; class Actinomycetes; order Pseudonocardiales; family Pseudonocardiaceae; genus Amycolatopsis; species Amycolatopsis sp. NPDC003676. Next base: position 79,325 of record NZ_JBSFNS010000015.1, on the reverse strand, counting down.
GACGGCAAGTACTCGGGCATCGCGGGCAACGTCGTGGCGCTCGACTACGCGCTCCCGGTGCAGATCGCGGGCAACGGCGTCGGCCTGGCCGGCGGCAGCGGCGCGGTGCACGGCGGTTCGGCGCACCAGAGCACCACCGAGACCGGCAACGTCGACACCACCGGCAAGGGCTCCGGCCTGTCCGGCAACGTCGTCGGCGGCCAGTTCGCGACTCCGGTCCAGGTGACCGGCAACGCCGCGTCCTGGATCCTCGGCAACGCCTACAGCGGCGGGTACAACGCCGACACCACCGCCACCTCCGGCGGTTCGATGAAGTCGAACGGCAAGGGCGCCGCGGGCAGCGGCAACGTGGTCGGCGCGCCGATCGCGCTGCCGGTCAAGTTCAACGGCAACGCCGGCGGCGTGTGGGGCTCGGACGCCGACTCCACCTCCAACTCCTCGGCCGACGCCAAGGCGGGCGACACCCGTCCGGGCAGCCTGAACGGCACCCCGACCTACCTCGAGACCGACGGGGACCAGTCGTTCCTGTCCGGCAACGCCGCCGCCGCGCAGGCCAGCCCGGTCGCGAACGTCGCGTCGGTCGCCGGTTCGTGGATCGGCAACGCCACCACCGGCCAGGCGCTCGACCGTCAGGCCTCGTCCTCCACCCACGAGACCACCGCCACCTCCGGCGGCTTCGTGAAGACCAGCGGCAACGACGCCGCCGGTTCGGCCAACGTGGTCGACCCGGCAGTGGCGCTCCCGGTCGAGGCGTGCGGCGTCGGCGGCACCTACATCGGCCGCGCGGTCGCCAACTGCGACAACACCACCACCGCGACGTCCGGCGACGGCAGCTACACCCGCGGCAACGGCTCGACGCTGACCGGCAACATCGTCAACACCCAGATCGCCGGTGCCCCCGAGGTGCACGGCATCGGCGGCAGCCACATCGGCAACGCCTCGGGCACCTCGACCGAGACCAAGACCGTCACCGCGGGCAACTACGACGGCAGCCAGGGCAACGACTCGTCGGGCTCGGGCAACATCGTGCAGGTCCCGGTGGCCGCGCCGGCCGAGGTCTTCGGCGTGGGCGGCTCGTTCATCGGGCAGGGCTCGGCCGACGGCTCCGAGACCAAGGTCGTGAAGGCGGGCGGCGGCGGCAACACCGCTGACGACAACGGCTTCCTCAGCTCGAACCTCGCCACCGCGCCGCTGTCCACCCCGGTGCAGCTGTTCGGCATCGGCGGCTCGTTCGTCGGCCAGGGCCACGGCAAGTCCAGCAACGACACCACCTCCACCGCGGGCAACGACGTGCACGCGACCGGAGCGAAGGGCGCGGGCGCGGGCAACCTCGTCGAGGCTCCGGTTTCGCTGCCGGTTCAGGGCCACGGCGTCGGCGGCTCGGTCGCCGGCATCGGCACCGGCATGTCGGACAACCTGACCGACTCGAAGGCGGGCGGCAACGCCAGCGCCGACGGCAAGGACGGCGCGCTCGCCGGCAACATCGTCAAGGCTCCGATCGCCGGTGCCGGCTCGATCTTCGGCGACGGGGTCGCCGGGGGCGCGATCGGCCACGGCACCGCCACCAACGACGTCACCTCGACGGCGGGCGGCGACGCCCTCACCGACGGCGACGGCGGCGCGGTCGCGGGCGACATCGTTGGCGCGGACGCGGCTCCGGTCGCGCAGGTCTTCGGCGACGCGGTTTCCGCGGCGGGCGTGTCCTCGGGCGACGCCATGAACAACACCGTCGTCACCGACGCGGGCAAGGACACCACCTCGGGCACCGAGGGTTCGATCTCGGGCGACATCCTGGACCTCCCGGTCCCGGCTGTGGCGCAGGTCTTCGGCGACGGGGTCGCCGTGGGCGGCGTGGCGCACGCGGTGGGCGACAACGTCACCGACGTGACCGACGGCAACGACGCGACCAGCACCGACGGCACCGGCGAAGCCCTCTCCGGCTTCGACTACTACCACCCGCTGGGTGCGCTGGTGCAGGTCTTCGGCGTGCCGCTGGAGGTGCTCGGCGTGGCTACCGCGCAGGCCCCCAACTCGACCGACGTCGAAGAGCCGCCCGCCATCGACGTGCCGATCGGCGGCGAGATGGGCGCCGACCAGCTCCCCGCGCTGCCCGCCATGCCGGGTCTGCCGGGCGGTTCCTCGGCCGCGCCGTCGCTGCCGTCTGCTCCGGCTCTGCCGGGCCTGGGCAGCCTGTCCACTGCCACCACGCTGCCCGCCCCGGCCCTGCCGGGCGCCCAGCGTGCCGACGTGCCGCAGGTCAGCGGACTGTCCGCGCTGAACCAGCTCAACCAGCTGAAGGGCGCTTCGGCGCTGCCTTCGGTTTCCGGGCTGCAGAACGGCATCCACCTGCCGTCGGCTCCGTCGGTTCCGGGTCTGCCCGGCCTTCCGGCTCTGCCGGGTGCGGGCGCCGAGCGCGCGGATGTTCCGGCCGTTCCCGCTCAGCTGCCGGTGAAGACCTCGCTGCCGACGCTGGGCCAGCTGCCCGCCTTCGCCGCGGTGCCCGCCGTTCCGGGCGCCCCGACGACGCTGCCGACCACGATGCCGACCGCTCCGGCCGTGCCGGCGATCGGTGACGCGACCGGCCCGCTGGGTGCGTTCCAGAAGCTGGCCGCGAAGGTGACCGGCATCTTCAAGAAGTGAACCGCTTCGCCTGAAGCGAGCCGGGGATAACCTCGGACGGGCCCGGAAGCCGTGTGCTTCCGGGCCCGTTTTTTGTGCTGGGTCAGGAGAATTCGAGCGACCGCTTCGCCAGGCCGTGCCAGAAACCGTCGATCACCGTGCGGCCTTCGCCCTCGGCCGAGCTGGCGCCGAGCGACACGAACAGCGGCGCGAAGTGCTCGATCCGCGGGTGCGCCATCGCGGCGGCGGGTGCCTTGTGCTGGAAGTCGAGCAACGCGTCGAGGTCGCGGTCGCGCAGCACCTCCTCGCCCCAGTGGTCGAATTCCGCGGACCATCCCGGCGGGGTTCCGTTGGCGCCGTTGACTTCCTGCATCGCGCGGAGGTTGTGGGTGAAGAATCCGCTGCCGATGATCAGCACGCCCTCGTCGCGCAGCGGCGCGAGCTTGCGGCCGAGGTCGTAGAGCGCCCGCGGGTCGAGCGAGGGCATGGAAATCTGCAGCACCGGGACGTCGGCGTCGGGGAACATCTCCACCAGCGGGACGTACGCGCCGTGGTCGAGGCCGCGGTCCGGGGCGTCGTGCACCGGGGTTTCGGTCGAATGCAGCAGCTTGCGCACCTGCGCGGCCAGCTCCGGAGCGCCCGGTGCGGCGTATTTGACCTGGTAGTAGCGCTCGGGGAAGCCCCAGAAGTCGTAGACGAGCGGGACCGTCGTGGTCGCCCCGAGCGTCAGCGGAGCTTCTTCCCAGTGCGCCGAAACGACCAGGATCGCGCGAGGTTTGGCCAGGTCAGCGGACCATCCGGCGAGCTGCCAGGTCCATTTCGCGTCGTCGGCGAGCGGCGGCGCACCGTGGCTCAGGTACAGGACCGGCGTGCGGTTCGCCATGACTGCCTCCGGTTGTTTGAAAGTTCAACTACTACCGTACGCCTGGTTCGCGGACTTGGCGAATTCGTCCTCGGCGGCCTGTCGGATGCGGGAAACTTCCCCGGTGAAGTTCTTCTGCTATCACCGCGACCGCCCCGGCTCCGCCGCGTTGCGCGCCGAGCTGATCGAAGCGCATTGGTCCTATATGGACGGTTTCGAGCTGATCGCGCGCGGCCCGACGCTGGACGGCGACACTCCGACCGGCAGCGTGCACATCGTCGACCTCCCCGACGCCGCCGCCGTCCGCGAATTCGCTTTCGCCGAACCGAATTACCAGGCCGGCGCCTACCGGGACGTCCTGATTCGCCGTTGGGACAACGCTCTCGGCCGCACCATGTGGGAATTCCCCGGCGATCCGGAGGCGGCCGGCCTGTATTTGGTGCTGGGCTTGGGTTCCGGCCCCGCCGTCGACCTCGAACCGTCCGCCACGGAGTCCTTGATCGCCTACGGCCCGCTGTGGTCCGACGACGGCACCGCCTGGCTCGGCACCGCGGCGCTGGTGCAAGCCGCCGACGCCGACGCGGCGCGCGGAATCCTTACTGCGGAACGCTATGCCGCGATCGAGGTGCACGACTGGCAACCAGGCGGCCGTCCCTGATCGTCAGCGGGCAGACCGCAACACGATTCCGGCAGCTGTCAGTGCGGCAAGTGCGACAACCGCGGCGAAAACCGTTGAGCCAGTAGCGATCCCGAGGGCGTCACTGAGGTATCCGGTGCCGACCGGCAGCAGTGCCGCCGGGAGGTAGCCGCCGAAGTTGAGCAGAGCGTTGGCTTCGGCACGCCTTCGCTCGGGCACGTGGGTGCTGATCAGGGTGAGCCCGCCGAGTTGGCCGAGCCCCTGCGCGGCTCCCGCGAGCACCGCGGTCACGACGATGGCCGCGATCCACTGCGCGTGCACGGCGACGAGCAACGCGGCCATGCAGGCGACTCCCGCCACTGCGCCAGTCAGCAGGATGGCACGAACCTCGAGCCGCTTCGCCGCGAACTGAACCGCAGTCGCCGCACCGAACATGACGAACGCGGTCGCTCCGGCGAGCAGGCGATTGCTGGTGCCGAGCACGTTGGCCAGCAGAGCCGGTCCAAGGGAAAGCACAAACGATGTCGACGTGATCCCCGGCGCGAAAACCGCGATCCCGAGCGCGACGTACTTGCGCTGCGCCCTTGGCACCGAAGGAACCCGGATCCAACCGCCCGCACCGGAAACGACCGGACGCCGCAACGGCAGCCGGATAACCACGACGGCCGCGCTGAGCAACAGCACGGCCGCGACCGCGAAGATCGTCACCGTCGGCCCAGGCAAAGTTTCCGACAGCGCCCCGGCCAGCAGCGGCCCAAGCCCGGCCCCGAACACCATCGCGGTAGACGCCGCGAGAGTCGAGGTCCGCGCGCGTCCAGGCCCGCCGACGTCGACCACCGCCGCCATCCCCGCCGACACCGTGATGCCGACCGCGATCCCCGCCAGCAACCGAGCGATCGCCAGCGCGAGCACCGACGTCGCGACGGCGAACAACCCGCAGGAGATCAGTGCGAGCAAAACCCCAGGCAGCACAACAGGTTTCCGCCCAAGCCGATCCGACGCGCGCCCCGCCACGAGCAGCGCGGCCAGCAACCCGGCGATGTAGGCCGCGAAGATCACCGTGAGCGTGCCAGCGGAGAACCCGAGCCGGTGCTGCCACAGCACGTACAGCGGGGTCGGCGCGTTCGAAAGCACGAACACCGCGGTGACCGGCCAAGCGGCAAGCCAAGGACTACCGACCCGCGAGGGTGCGACGACGGCCATGGATCCTCCAGTACGAGATTAGTCGAACTAGAATCTAGCAGTAGTTCGACTAATCTCGTACTGGAGTGGTTGAATGTGGGCATGCCCTCGGTGACCAATCCGGATGCCCCGCCCGCCGACCTCCCGTCGCCGCTGCCCGAACCGGCGCGAGAAGACCTCCGGCTGGAAACCGTCCTAGGCGCATTGAGCGACCCGTTGCGGCTGACGATCGTGCGAAAACTGCTGCTGGAGCGCGAGGCTTACGACCATCCGTGCGGCTGGTTCGGGTTCGACCGCCCGAAATCGTCGCTGACCCACCACTTCAAGGCTTTGCGCGAGGCGGGCGTCCTGCGCCAACGGCAATACGGGCTGGAACGCCGCAGCCGGGTGCGCATGGAGGACCTCAACGCGCGCTTCCCCGGACTGCTGGACCTGGTCGCGGAGTGGCAGCCCGCTTCTTAGCGCACTTTTGGGGAACGATCGTTCTTGACTGATCGTTCCCCAAAATTCTATAGTCGAGCCATGGGCAGGCGAAGGGCGTTCGACGAGGACGAGGTGGTGCGCGCCGCCGTGGGGTTGTTCGGTGGCCGCGCGTACGACGGAGTTTCTGTCGACGACCTCGTCACCCACCTCGGCGTGCACCGCAACAGCCTGTACAAGACGTTCGGCAGCAAACGCGGCCTCTACCTGATCGCGCTGCGCCGCCACCTCGCCGATGACGTCCGCCCCTTGACCGAAACGCTCGCCACGGCAACGGATTCCGCGACCGTGCTGCGCTCGATTAGTTCGGCCGACCTTGGTCTGCTCCTGCTCGCGGTGGTCGAACGAGCGCCGACCGACGAGGAAGTAGCCGCCGAAGTGGCCGCAGCCTTGGCCTCGCTCGACCAGGCAATCGCCGACGCGCTCGACATCTCCGCCGAACTGGCCGCTGCCCTGGCGGCTGCCGCACTGGGCCTACGCCTGCGCGGCAACCCCGACGGTGCCGCCGCCGCGCTGACTCATCACCTCGATCCCCTTAACTGACAAGGAAACAGCCATGGCACTGGTCTCCATCGACGGCGACGACCTCGTTGTCGTGATCGAAGGTCTCGACAAACTGTGGGCCTTCAAGAGCAGCCTGACCATCCCGCTGGACCACGTCCGCGGCGCGACCGCGGATCCCGGAATCGCCGCCGACCCCAAGGGAATCCGCGCGCCGGGCGCACACGTGCCCGGCGTGATCACGGCGGGTACGTTCCACCTCGACGGCGAAAAGGTCTTCTGGGACGTCAAGGACCCGTCGAAGGCCGTGGTGCTCGAACTAGCCGACGAGCGCTACGCCCGCCTGGTCGTCCAGGTCGACGATCCCCGCGCGACTGTCGCGCTGGTCGAGAACGCCTTGCGGTGAGCCGATGTTCACCCACCTCACGGCTGTCGTGCTGTCGTTGGCCGGCGTGACCGCCGCCCCGGTCAGCCTCGTGCCCGCCGCCGACCGCGAGATCGTCTTCACCATCGACGGGACGACGACGTACGGCACCCTGCACGTTCCCGCGCACCACACCGGGCAACGGCTGCGCGCCGCATTGCTGTTGCCCGGCAGCGGACCCACCGATCGCGACGGCAACCAATCGCACGCGTCCCCGAACACCTTGGCGCAGGTCGCCGACGCGCTCGACCACGACCAAGTCGCCACGCTGCGGTTCGACAAGTACGGCACCGGCCGCACCGGGCTCGGCGCTTATCGCGACCGCCCGGAACAGCTCGACTATCCAGCGTTCGTCCGGCAGGCGAAGGCCGCCTACGAGACGTTGCGCGACCAGCCGGAGACCAACCCGCACGCGCTGACGGTCGTTGGACACAGCGAAGGCGCGATGACCGCACTGCTGCTCGGCGGCACCGCCCACCCCCGTCCGACCGGCCTGGCACTGCTGCAGCCGCAGGCGATCCGCCTGCTGGACCTGGTCGCGCTGCAACTGCACACCCAGATCGCCGAGGCTGTCGCGCAGGGCCAGCTCACCCCGGAACAGCAGCACACAATCGACACGGCGATCGACGCCGCCGTCACCGCCCTGCGCGCACACCGACCGGTCGATCCCACCGGCCTGCCGCCCGCCGTCGCGCAACTCTTCAAGGCCTTCCAAGGACAGAACAGCCGCTTCGTGGACAGCGACGACGCCGTCTACCCGCCGGACACCGCAGCGGCCCTGCGACCGGGGACCCGGGTACTGCTGACCTGCGGCACTGCCGACGCCCAAGTCCCTTGCGCCACAACGGACGCCCTGACCGCCGCGCTACGCCGTGCGCACGTCAGCGGACCAGGCCGGGTGCCGCTGTCTGGGGTGGACCACCTGCTGCACGACGCCGACCACCCGGACACCCTCGCCCCGGCCGCGCTCGAAGCGCTGCACCGATTCGCGCGATGCTGACGCGAACCGGACAGCGCGTCAGTCGTGGGCCAGATCGGCGAACCGGCTGTAGTGCAACTGGTGCGCGACCACGATCGTGCTCGTCGGACCCGCACGGTGCTTCGCCAGGATCAGGTCTGCTTCCCCGGCGCGCGGGTCGTCGCGTTCCCAGGCGTCCGGGCGGTTGATCAGGATGACGATGTCCGCGTCCTGCTCCAGCGAGCCGGATTCACGCAGGTCCGACAGCATCGGCTTCTTGTCGGTTCGCTGTTCCGGACCACGGTTCAGCTGGGAGATCGCGATCACCGGCACCTCGATCTCCTTCGCCAGCAGCTTCAGCTGACGGGAGAACTCCGACACTTCCTGCTGCCGCGATTCGACGCGCTTGCCCGACGTCATCAGCTGCAGGTAGTCGACGACCACGAGCTTCAGGTCGTGCCGCTGCTTGAGCCGGCGAGCCTTCGCGCGGATTTCCATCATCGTCATGTTCGGCGAGTCGTCGACGAACAGCGGGGCCTCGGACACCTCGCTCATCCGCCGCGCCAGCCGCGTCCAGTCGTCGTCGGACATCTTGCCGCCTCGCATGTCGGCCAGGCGGATTTTCGCCTCGGCCGACAGCATGCGCATCACGATCTCCGTGCGGCTCATTTCCAGCGAGAAGATGACGCTGGTCAGGCCGTGCTTGATGGACGCGGAACGGACGAAGTCCAGTCCCAATGTCGACTTGCCGACACCAGGGCGGGCCGCGACGATGATCATCTGGCCGGGGTGCAGGCCGTTGGTCAGCTCGTCGAAGTCGGCGAACCCGGTCGGGATGCCCTGGGACTGCCCGCCGCGCGAGGCGATCGCGTCGATCTCGTCCATGGTCGGCTGGAGCAGGTCTTCCAGCGCGACGTAGTCCTCGCTCGTGCGGCGCTCGGTGACGTCGTAGATGGCGGCCTGTGCGCGGTCGACGACCTCGTCGATGTTCGCGCCGTCGGCCGCGGCCGCGCCGTAGCCGTACTGCACGATGCGCGTGCCCGCTTCCACGAGGCGGCGCAGCACCGCCTTTTCGGAGACGATCTCCGCGTAGTAGCCCGCGTTGGCCGCGGTGGGCACGGTCGCGATGAGCGTGTGCAGGTACGGCGCCCCGCCGACGCGGCCGAGTTCGCCGCGCCGTTCCAGTTCGGCCGCCACCGTGATCGGGTCGGCCGGTTCGCCGCGGCCGTAGAGGTCGAGGATGCAGTCGTACACGGCCTGGTGCGCGGGCCGGTAGAAATCGCCGGGGCCGAGCGCTTCGATGACGTCGGCGACCGCGTCCTTCGACAGCAGCATGCCGCCGAGCACGGACTGCTCCGCCGCGATGTCCTGCGGCGGCTGGCGGTCGAACCCGCCGGGGCCGGGGTCGCTCGGACCCGGATCGGACTCCGCGTACGCCGGACCGCGGTCATCGGTCACCGCCACTGCCCGGACACCTCCCCTCGCCCCGCCGTCGTCCCGGCCGGCCCCGTCGTCTCGCGTGCGCCTGTCCTGTGCCGAACCGCGTCCGCCCGCCGCCTCGCGCGAAGGCCAGTCCAGGCGAACACCTGTTCGAGTATGCCGGAGTCGGCCCGGCTTTCCCACCCGCCCGTCCGGTTCACTTCGATGATGGACCGGACGGTTCCCCGCGCCGGTGACCGCCACGCGGAGCCACCGGGAGTACTGGGCGCGAACGCACGCTAGGTCCCCCGGAAGGACGAGCGCAAACCCGGGTGTTGACCGTGTTGTGGATAACCTGTGGATGACTGGGGGCAACGAATCACAGGTATCGGTGAGCCTGTGGACAAAGTGGGGACAGTGCAGACCGGCTTCACTGAACCCGCAGGTCAAAGCCTGTGCAGAGACTGTGGAGAACTCCGCGAAAACTCGTCCGGCGTGTCGTGTCGAACTGGTTCTTCGGCGTGTCGCACCCGGGTTGGTCCACCGCCCTGTGGATGGTTGCTACGCACGGTAGATCACCGACCCGATGGGCTGAACGAAGGAGAATTCCCCACGTGGCCTACCCGATGGCTGCGCACAGTGAGCGATCAGGCAAAAGCGCAGGTTAACCGCGTGCAAACGCGAAACCGGGTGAGGTTCACCGGCCGGACACCTCGCGGTGCCGTACCGGGAACCCCACCCGGAGTAACGCTCGAGGCGGTCAGCCCAAGGCGCTGTGAGCCTGGCGGAGCCGTTCGGCGACCGTCTGCCTGGACCACGGCGTGTACACCAAGATGGATTCGCGGCCCGGCCGCTCCTCCATCAGCCAGCGCCCTTCGTCGATATCGACGAAGTTGATCGGCTTGGGAATTCGCCTGCGGGTGCCGCTCGGTGTCCGGGCAGCGACGTACAACGTGCCATTGCCGATGCGCGGTGCCTGCATGATCCGCTGAATCTCTTTCAGCGGGGAGGCTGGTTGCTTCCGGCTCTGGTCGGTGACCATGATCGAACTCCGCGGTTCAGCGGAGTCATTGGCCTTCCCGGACTCGAATTCCTTGCGGTCGACAAGCAGCGCCTGCCCGGGAGGCGTTCGCGCGGTCGGGATGATGTCGAGGAAGGTCTCGAGGAGCCGTTCCGGCCGCTGCCGGGTGACGGCCAGCGTCGGCTGGCGGCCGACCCGGACCAGCCCGAAACCACCGCCGTTGCCACTGCCCACCAGAGCGGAGAAGTTGGCCGGGCTGCCGTCGTCGAACTGGCCGTCGAACCAGCCGTAGTACTCGAAATGCGGATGGGAGATGGAATCGATCAGCGCGAGCAGATCGCGGTCCATCCCCCGCGGGCCCATCAGCCCAGCCTGCTGAAGCCCCGCGTTGACCTGCTCGTCGAGCTTGCGCTGGTCTTCCGGCACGTAGAACGCGGCGGTCTCGCCGATGACCTTGTGCGGCTCCGCGCCGCGTCGCCGGATCAGGTTGCACAGGGTGTAGGCAGTGAAGGACACCGGCCGGTCGAGAGTGATCACGTCGCCGATCCTCATTCACCGATGACCGGCGGAACGGTCATCTGGTCGGAGCCGAAGATGTCGTTGCCGTCTTCTTCCAGCAGGTACTTGGTCTGGTGCTCCTCGTCCTCCTGGCCCTTGCCGCCCTTGGCTCCGCCGCCCATGCCGCCCATGCCTGCCGCACCGGCCTTGCCTGCCGCGCCGCCGGCGGCACCGCCGCCGCGCATGCCGCCCGCGCCCGCGCCGCCGGATTCGCCGGCCATCGCGCCGGAACCGCTGCCGCCAGGGCCGAAGCCCGCCGCGCCGAATCCGCCGGGCCCGAAGGCCGCGCCGCCGCCGGCACCGCTGCCACCTCCGCTGCCGCCAGGGCCGAAGGAGCTGCCGCCGCCCGGACCGAAGGTGCTCGGGCTGAACTTCGACGGGTCGGTCGTAGGCGGCGTCCAGCCCGAGGTCTGCGTACCGTCGCCAGGAGGGGTGAACTTGCCGGGCCCGCCGGGACCGCCAGGACCGCCCGGCGGGGTGTACTTGGGCGGGGTGTACTTCGGCGGCGTGTTGTTGCCGCCGCCACCCGGCGGGGTGAACTTCGGCGTGCTCGTCTTCGGCGGAGAGAAGCTGCCTCCGCCGCCACCGCCCGGTCCGCCGGTGAAGCCGCCGCCGGGGCCGGTGCCAGGACCGCCGCCGTACTTGCCGGGGTCGGTGCCGCCGTCAGAAATGTTGTTGCCCTGCCAGACGTTGTACTGCGGCATCCCGCCGGCGTTCTGGGAACTCGAGCCGTAGTACGCGGTGTAAGCCTGGACGTTCGTCTGGCTGTCCTTGTTGTACTTGTCGATCTCGTCGTCTTTGTCGCTGAACGGCTGGTGGTCGTACCACTTCATTTCCGGCGGGTTCTGGTCCAGTTTCTGGACCTTGCCGTGCACGTCGTGGAACGCGTCGACCTGGTTGGTCATGAAGGTCTGGCTCGTGCCCAGATTTTTGGCAGAGTCGTCGTGCCAGATCTTGAGCGCATTCGCGCCCGACTGGGCCGCGCCGGCGCTGCTGCCCTGCCAAGCGCTGCTCATCTTGTTGTTCAGCGCATCGATTTGCTGAGAACGACCGGAGTGCAGCTTCTGAAGCGTGTCGGCTGCGCTCCTGCCGCCGTCGAGCGAACTGGTGTTGCCTTTGCTGATCTTGTCGTAAATCGTGTACGCGTCGATTGACCCGCCGCCGACGTTCGCTTGGAGGTGTTCGGCGTGCGGTCCGCCGCTGAAGATACTGGATGCCGCACCGACCAAGCCGCCGACTACACCGCCGATCACTGCCCCTTCCGGCCCCAGCACGGCACCGTAGGCGGCGCCGACTACCGCACCCTTAGCAGTGTTCTTCAGGGTGCTGCCAGTGCTGTTGTCCTCATTCCCCATAATGAGAATCTTCCTTCCGGGCCTGCTAGAGCCGTGTGGCGATCAAGAAACTGTCTTGAGGTGGTTGATCATCGCGGCGCCGATCTTGGTCAGCGGCTCGCACGGGTTGTCGAGGTTTTTGCCCTTCGAAAGGGAATCGACGATGGTGACGGTGAGCTGATCAGTGACGCCGATGACGAGATCGCATACGCCGTTCTTGCGCGAGTCGTGCTGAGCTGTGAAAACCGCTGGGTAGCCACTGATCTGGGTCGGCTCGAAGTACGCCTGGCTCGATTTCATCGCGTAGGTGTCGGCGAGGCCGTTCTTGTTCTGCGGGATCGGCGCGAGAGTGACCCCGTTCGCCTTGAGGTCCGGGTCTGAGGACTGCCAGTCGCACCCACGCGGTGTGATGTTATTGAGCTTCCCCGGCGAGGCGAGGCCGACGGCATTGGCGTCGTCGCCGAGAGCCGAGCACGGATCGGCGAGCAGCTTCTCGGTCGGAAGCGGTGCCGGGACCTTCGGCACGCCGTTGCTCGACGAGTTGTCGGAACTCGACGGGCCGGGGTTGCCGGACGCGGGGGGCGCAGCAGTACCGCCGGTCCCGCCGCTGCAGGCGGTCAGCAAGCTGAGGGCTACGACAGTGCCGGCAGCGAGCCGCGCGATGTGTTTTGGCATGTGCTGATCAGAGCCCACTCTGTGTCTGCTTCTTCATGTCTTCGGCATTGTGCAGCTCGGTTATGGTGATCTTCTTCTTCGCCGCGGTGAGCGCGTCGATGAAGTTCTGCGTGTACGTGACCATGTTCTCGTGCTCGACCAACAGGCTCTTCCCCGAAGGGTTGGCGCCCCGTTCGACGAAGGTATGGCTGGCCACTTCGTCGGCGGGCGGCGTCACCGACGCGATGATCTCGGCGTGCTGGCGGTCCTTGTGCAGGTCGCCGAGCAGGTCTTGCCACTGCTTGATGACTGAGTCCACCTCTTCCTCGGTGAACTTGTAGCCGCCGGCCTTGCCGTAGCTGCCCACCATGATCGGCGGGACGGGGGGCACCTGAGGCCCCGTGTTCGTACCGGATGCGGGTGTTCCTTCAGGCATCTCGCTGGCCCCCTTATAACCCACGCCTCGCTCTTCCCCGGCGAGATCAGCATCTTGGATGTTAACGCACGCGAGTTGGTTCCCGCTCGCTGTTGGCAAGTTCGCGCGAGAGCTTCTGAGCTGGGGACCTGCGGTAGTTGGGCGGCCGCCGAGGCGGAAACAAAACCGCCCCTGGGGAAGAATCCCCGGGGGCGGTTTCGCGGTAAAAGACGCGAGCGTCAGTTCGCGGCCGTGGCCTTGACCTCGAGCCGGAGGTCCACCTTCACGTTCGGGTGCAGGCGGGCGTTGACCGAGTGCTTGCCGACCGTCTTGATGTGGTCGCGCAGGTCCAGGACGCGCTTGTCGAGCAGCGGGCCGCCCTGGGCCTTGATCGCGTCGACGATTTCGCCGGCGGTGATCGAGCCGAACAGCTTCTTCGAGCCCGCCGCGGCCTTGCCGGTCAGCTGGATCGCGCCGAGGGCCTCGAGCGTCGCCTTGATCTCCTTGGCGTGGTCGAGGTCGCGGATGCGACGGGATTCCTGTGCGCGCTGGATCGTGCGCACGTTCTTCTCCGCGCCCTTGCTGGCCACGATGGCGTAGCCGCGCGGCAGCAGGTAGTTGCGGGCGTATCCGTCCTTGACCTCGACGATGTCGCCGGGGCCGCCGAGGTTCGCCACGTCCGTGGTGAGAATGATCTTCGCCATGACTAGTGCTCCCCTCAGCGCGCGGTGGACGTGTAGGGCAGCAGAGCCATCTCGCGCGAGTTCTTCACCGCGATGGCGATGTCGCGCTGGTGCTGGCTGCAGTTGCCGGTGACGCGACGGGCACGGATCTTGCCGCGGTCGGAGATGTACTTCCGCAGCAGGTTGGTGTCCTTGTAGTCGATCGTCTCCGGGCGGCCCTTCTTCTCGGCCTTGCAGAACACGCAGACCTTCTTCTTGGGCTTGCGAATGGGTGGCTTGGCCACTGGTGTACTCCTGGAATTCTAGAAAGAAATGAGATCAGAACGGGGGTTCGTCGGAGAAGCCTCCGCCGCCACCGCCCGCGGGCGGGGCCGAGCCCCACGGGTCGTCGGCGGGCGCGCTGTTGCCGCCGCCGCCGCGATTTCCGCCGCCGCCGTTGAAGCCGCCGCCTCCGCCGCCGCCGAAGTCACCACCGCCGCCGCCACCGCGGCTGACCTTGTTGACCTTCGCCGTCGCGTAGCGCAGCGAGGGGCCGATCTCGTCGACCTCGAGCTCGACGACGGTGCGCTTCTCGCCTTCCTTGGTCTCGAAAGACCGCTGCTTCAGCCGCCCCTGCACCACCACGCGGGCGCCCCGCGTGAGCGACTCGGCGACGTTTTCCGCCGCCTGCCGCCAGATGTTGCAGCGCAGGAACAGCGCCTCGCCGTCCTTCCACTCGCCGCTCTGGCGGTCGAGCGTGCGCGGGGTGGACGCGACGGTGAAGTTCGCGACCGCCGCACCGGACGGGGTGAAGCGCAGCTCCGGGTCGGACGTCAGGTTCCCGACCACGGTGATGACGGTGTCTCCAGCCACGGATGGCGTCCCTTCGGATCGGGCTCGGATCAGGCCTTGGCGGGCGCGGGCTTGGCCGCGGCCTTGACCTCGCGGCGCATGACCTTGGTGCGCAGCACGGTTTCCTGCAGCGACAGCTGGCGGTCCAGTTCCTTGACGGCCTCGGACGTCGAGTTCAGGTCCAGCAGCGCGTAGATGCCCTCGGCGTTCTTCTTGATCTCGTACGCCAAGCGACGGCGGCCCCACACGTCGACCTTCTCGACGCTTCCGCCCGAAGTGCGGATCACGTTGAGGAAGTTGTCCAGCGTGGGCGCGACCGTACGCTCGTCGAGCGTCGGGTCCAGGATGACCATTACCTCGTAATGGCGTGACATAACCACTCACCTCCTATGGGCTCGCGGTCACGGCGGATCCGTGACAGGAGGGTTTGTCCAGGTAAGCGTACCCGGAGGGTACGACAGTCCCGTCCGGCGGGTCAGCTGACGCGGCGCAGCACCCAGGTGCGGACCAGCCCGGCGGTGACGCCTGCCAGCACGATCACCGCGAGCAGCATCGGCAGCTGGACGTCAGAAGGCCGGCCCTGGCTCGCCAGCGCTTCGGCGTTGCCCGCGTTGCGGATGTCCGGGCCCTGCTGGCCCTGCGGGTCCTGTCCGGCCGAGGGCTGCTGCGGCAGCGCGCCGGAACCGGGCAGCGTGCCGTAGCGCGCGCCGGGGGCGATCGCGGTGCCGAGCACGCCGGGGTTGCCGGGGCTCGCGGTCGGGATGTTGCCGTAGTCGCGCGGCGGGGCGATCCCGGTCGAACCCGGCTGGTAGTTGCCGAGCGGGTTGCCGCCGCCGTTCTGCGCGGGCGCGTTGCCGTTCGACTGGGTGCCGCCGTTGGACGGGGAGCTCGAGGACGACGGCGCCTGGTAGTTGTTCGCCATCGTGGTCAGCCCGCACGCGGACGCGACCCCGCTGCGGATCCCGTTCAGCACCTTGGTCTTGGTGTCCGGCAGGACGCCGAGGCCCCATTCGTTCTTCAGCGCATCCGAGACGACCTGGCCGATCGCGTCGCCGCTGATCGTGCCGCCAGCGGCGTTAGGGATCGCGCCGACCTGCAGGTTGCCCTTGTTCGCGATGGCGTTCGCCAGCGAATCCGGCCAGACGGTGGCCAAGCTCCAGAAGGTCACCTGGTTCTTGGCCGACTGGCGGACGATCTCCTTGACCGCCGAACCGGGCACGGCGACCGAATCGCCCATGCCGCCGGTGACCGTGCCCTTGCACTGGTTCGCGAGCGTGGTCGCCGCGGACGCGGAGCCCGCGCCCAGGAACGTGCCGCCGGTGAAGAGGGCGGCGAGAGCGGTGACGGTGAGTGCTCGACGGGTTCGCTTCCAGGTGGGGATTTTCCGCACGAGCACTATCCTCCGGGGTCCGCGGGCATGGTTCGTCGCATCAGGAACAACGAATGGACTCCGGTAAAGATACTGGCGCAGTGACAACAGCGCGGCGAAGCCGCTCGACTGAGGGTGGTGGTGGGGCGGGGTGGGCTAACTCGTAGCGGCCATTCGGCGGAGCACCCACGTCCGGACTAGGCCCGCGCTGACTCCGGAGAGTGCCAAAACTGCCACCAGAACTGGCCAGTCCAACCCGTTCGTGTGGTTGCCGCCGGTGCCGGGCAATGCTTCGGCGTTACCGGCGTTCTGGATCGTGCGGTCGCCGCCGGAGGTGCCGTCCGGGTTGGCAACGCCGTACTGCGGCGCGTAACCCGGGATCTGGCTGCCGTATCGGAGCGAGGGCGACGGGCTGAACAATCCGGCCATCGCCATCGGGATGCCGCTGTAATCGCGCATCGGCGCGTATCCGGTGCTGTAGCCGTACGACAAATTGCTGAAATTCGGCAGGAAAGCCGAGAAAGGCGCTGCTCCGCCGCCGCTGTAGTCACCGAGCACTGGACTGTTCGAGCCAGGCATCTGCGACTGCTGTCCTGGCGAACCGCCCTGCTGCGGGCTGCCCCCATTGCTGCCGGACGGCGGTTGCTGCGGGTTCGGGCCCGGGTTCTGCTTGCCCGGCTGGCCGCCGCTGAAGCCCTGGCCGACGGCGGCGACGCCCTGCTGGAGCGTGTTCGTGCCGCCCGCGACCGCGCCGTTGACCGCGCTCGCGGCCGGGGCGCCGACCACCGGGACCGGCGCGACGACGGTGTTGACCACGTTCACCGTGACCTTGCAGAGCGTGCCGAGTACCGAGTTGATGGTGCCGGTGAGCACGCCCGAGACCTGGCCGACGATGCCGAGGTCGATCGGGAGGCCGAGCAGCGGGGTGGTCGCCTGGACGTGGTCGCCGGGATGCGCGGTGATGGTGGAACCGCAGGTCGCGGTCAGGGTGCTGGCCGACGCGGTGCCGGGGGCGGCGAGCGCGGCGGAGCCGGCCAGGACGAAAGCGGCGGCTCCCACTGCGGTAGCCCTCCGTGCCCGGTGCTGCTGCATGGCCGTCGACCCTTTCGCCGCGTCCGTTGTACCTGCCTTGCTGAGGACAACGACGGTAACGAAGACGAGTAACGCCCGCCTCCCCTCCGAGGTCAGGCATTCGGGTGGAAGCGGGCGCTACTGAGAGTCAGTTTCAGGCGGGCTTGCGGCGCAGCCAGGCGCGCACCAGCGCGGCGGCCACCATCGCGAGCGCCAGCACGGCGATCAGCAGCGGCAGCCGGGCGGGCGGGTTGGCCGCGGGCAGCGCCTCGGCGGTGCCGGACTTCTTCGCGTCGACCGTCGGCACCTGGTCTGGCTGCGGCAGCTGGCCCGGGACGACCTGGGTGACGAGCGGGGCCTGCACGAAGGTCGCCGGGAGCATCGCGGCCCCAGTGAAGACGCCGGAGACCGAGTCGAGGCCGGAGAGTCCGTCGACCGAGGTCACCGGGCCGAGCGTGTCGCCGCCGGGGGCGGGCTGGCCCGGGCCGCCGGGGCCGGGAGCCGGGGACGGCGGGTTGGGCGTGGGGTTCGGCGGAGCGGGAGTCGGTCCGGGCGGCTGTGGGAGCGGCGCGTTCTTGAGCAGGCCCTGGGTCGTGTTGCCGACGCCGTTCGCCGCGGCCTGCACAAACGGGCAAGTGTCCTTCGCGGCCGTGTCGCCAACCGCCGGGACTTCGCCGACGCCCAGCGTCCGGACGGTGTCGCCAACCGGGAGCGTGAGCGCCGGGGCGTTGCCGTCGGTCTGCTTGGCCTTCGAATCGAGGCCGACCGTGAGCCGGTTCGGCGCGTTGAGCGGAGCGCCCGCGTCGAGCGCGAGGCCGGTCCCGTTCTTGCCGTTCTGCAGGGTGGATTCGCAGTCGCCGGACACGGTGGGGCTGGGATCCGCGGTAGCGGTGGCGGGAAAGGCGAGAACCGCGGACAGCAGCGGCGCCGCGAGCGCTACCCCGAGTGCGGTCATCCGTCCAGCGCGCTTCCGCATGCCTTCCTCCCCCGACGTGCTCACTCCGAATGGATCACGGAACGCGCTCACGGTACTCCACGAGCGTCACCAACTCGGGCGGAAGGGGGAGATTCGCCCGGTAGTAGCGTCAGGGCATGCAGATTGGCGCCCATGTCCGCGACGACGATCCGCTGGCCGCCGTCGCCGAGCGAGAAGCCGACGTCGTCCAGTTCTTCCTCTCCGACCCGCAGGGGTGGAAGGCACCGAAACCGCATCCGCACGGCGAGGAGATCAAGGCCTCCCCGGTCGAGGTGTTCATCCACGCGCCGTACCTGATCAACGTCGCGTCCAAGAACAACCGGATCCGCATCCCGTCCCGCAAGAACGTCACGCAGCACGCTGACGGGGCCGCCGCGATCGGCGCGAAGGGCCTGATCGTGCACGGCGGGCACGTCGGCGCGGGGGACGACGTCGAGGAGGGCTTGGTCAACTGGCGCAAGCTTTTCGAGCGCGAGGCGGAAAAGGGCGGCTTCGCGGTGCCGATCCTGATCGAGAACACCGCGGGCGGCGACAACGCGATGACCCGCGAGCTCGACGTGATCGCCCGGCTGTGGGACAAGGTCGGCGAGTTCGGCGCGGGCTTCTGCCTCGACACCTGCCACGCCTACGCGGCGGGCTGGGATCTCGCGACCGCGGTGGAGAAGGTCAAGGCCATCACCGGCCGGATCGACCTGGTGCACTGCAACAACTCCCGCGACGAGCACGGCTCCAATCGCGACCGGCACGCGTCGGTGGTCGACGGCGACGGCACGATCGAACCGGAGTTGCTCGCCGAGGTCGTGCGCCAGGCGGGCGCGCCGGTGGTCGTCGAGACGCCGGGCGAGGGCCAGGCCGCCGACATCGCGTACCTGCGCAAACAACTCGCTTGAGAGCCGTGAAGGACTCCTTGCGGGAATTCCCAAGGAGTCCTTCACGGATCACGAGACCGGCTGCTGAGCGTGCGTGGCGGAGCGGCGGAAGGCGGCGAAGGTGACCTTGTCGCGGGCCCGCTCCAGCACGCCGCCCGCCGGGTCGTCGTCGCCGGAAAGCCGGACCAGATCGGTGCGCGGACGGTAGATCTCGCGGAGCACCAGCACGCACAGCCCGACGACGGCGAGGTCGCGGATGACCACCCCGCCGAGGAACCAGCCCGCCGGCAGTCCTTTGTGGTCGACGCCGAGGTAGTAGAACATCCGCGGCGCCCACACCGCCGCGTCGATGACCATCCAGCCCAGCAGCAGCCGCCAGCGCGGGATCGCCAGCACCGCCAGCGGGACGAGCCACAGCGAGTATTGCGGGCTCCACACCTTGTTCGTCAGCAGGAACGCCGCCACGACAAGGAAGGCCAGTTGCCCGAACCGCGGCCGCCGCGGCGCGGTGAGCGCGACGTACGCGATTCCGGCGCAGCAGAGCACGAACAGCACGGCGACCACGATGTTCAGCGCGGTCGGCGTCTGTCCTTTTTGGAGCACGCCGTCGAAGCCCGCCCAGCCGGTGGCGTAGGAGACGACGTTGTAGAGCGAATCCGGGTCCATCGGGCGCAAGGTGTTGAGCCGGAAGAACTCCCACCAGCCGCGCGGCGCGGCCACGATGAACGGGACGTTCACCACCAGCCAGGCCAGCACGGTGAACGCCGCGGTCCGGCTCCACGCGCGCAGTTTCCCGGCGCGCAGGCACAACAGGAACAGCACCCCGACCAGTAACAGCGGATACAGCTTGGTGGCGACGCCGAGTCCAAACAGGACTCCCGCGACCTCCGGGCGTTTTCGCGACCACGCCAGGATCCCGGCGGCGGTGGCCGCGGTGGCGAGCGCGTCGAAGTTCGTAAAGGTATGGACCAGCACCAGCGGCGAGATGGCGACGAGCACCGCGTCCCACGGCCTGCGTTTCGTCGTCCGCCCGGTGGCCCATACGGTGACCAGCCAGGCGAGCGCGAGCCAGAACGCGGAGATGTTGAAGTAGATCGCCACCGGCAGCGCGCCGGGCAGCCAGCCCGCGTTCGCGACCGAGGTCCAGCCCGCCGCGAGCTTCGCGTTGATCCACTGGAACAGGCCGGTGACCACCGGGTACTCCATGTACCGGGTCTGGTTCTCGGCGGTCTGCGAATCCTCCTGCCACGACGTGACGTAGGGGAAGGTCTTCGCGTCGTCGAGCTTTTCCGAGCTGTAGAGCGGGACGATGTCGGAGTAGCACATCGCGACGAACGGACGGCCGGAGCGCCAGTCGAGCTGGTGCACGCCGTTGGAATCGCTGTACTGCTGAATGCACGACGCTTTGCCGAACCAGCACACCACGAGCGCGAGCACGGCCATCGCGAGCCCGACGCGCTGCGGCGACCAGAACCACTGCCTGCCCACCGCCGCGTGCGTGCCGATCGGACCGCCGACGGGTCTCGTCGCGGCGGCCACCAGCGGGTCGTGCCGGCTGGGGGCGATTCGCTCCGCCGGGGTGAGCGTGCGGGGAGCCGAATCCGGCTCGTCGGCGGGGTCGGAGACGCGGGACACGTCGGGATGCTATCGGTCCGCGAGTGGGCTGCCGGTCATTTCGGATCTTCGTAAAAACCGGCAAGCACCTCGAATGCGGCGCCGAGGGCCACCGCCTCCTCGTCGAGATCGCTCACTTCGACGTCGATGCGCTGCCAGTACGGCACCGGCAGCAGGTCCCGCAGCTGCTGCGAGACGGTTTCGCGGTAGACCTCGGGCGCGCCGCGGATCGTCCGTCCGAACAGGACGATCCGCTCGAGATCGAGCACCTGCACCAGGTCGGCGAGCCCGATGCCGAGGAGCCGGGCGGCGTCGTGCGGGGTGCCCGCGGCGCGGTGCATGACCTCGACGCAGCCGCGGCGGCCGCAGGCGCAGCGCGGTCCGGCGTACGCGATGGTGGTGTGGCCGAACTCACCTGCATTGGTGCGCGGGCCTCGGTAAACGCGTCCGTCGATCAGCAGTCCGACGCCGATTCCGGTGCCGACGAGCACCACCGCCGTCGCTGCCGAGGTCTCCTCCGGCCAGGCGTGCGCGAAGGCGGCGGAGTTGGTGTTTTTGTCCAGCGTGACCGGCAGGCCGGTGCGTTCGGCGAGCAGATCGCGCAGCGGGACGTCGTGCCAGCCGGGCATGTTCGTGGCGTCGCGGACGCGGCCCGCGTGGTGGTCGAGCGGTCCCACCGCGCCGACGCCGAGCCCGAGCACACGCGCCGGATCGAGGTCGGCGAGCAGTTTGCCCGCGCCGTCGGCGATCGCGGTCACCGCGGCCTCCGGGCTGAACCCGATCGGCAGCGGGCCTTCCACGATGTCCTCGACCTCGCCGGTCAGTCCGGTGCGCAGCACGAGGTAGCCGTCCCGGTCGAGCTGCGCGCCGAGTGCGCAGCGGGCTTCCGCGCGCAGCCGCAGCATCGTGCGCGGTTTGCCGACGCCGGCCGCGGGTGCGCGTTCGACGTCCAGCAGTCCTTCCGGCAGCAGGTCGGACACGATTTTCGACACGGCCTGCTGAGTCAGCCCGGACCGCTGTGCCAGCTCGACCCGGCTCAGCCCGCCCGCGCGCAGGATGTGCCCGAGCAGCAGCGCGCGGTTGTGGCGTCGCAGCCCGCGCAGGTTGACGCCGGTTTCCGCCATCGGCCGATCATCTCGGACGGGTGGCCTATTACGCAACAGTGTTGTTTAATAAGGGTCATGGCTGATGACGCGCGGGTCGGCATCCTCGGGTACGGGATCGGCGGCCGGATCTTCCACGCGCCGCTGGTCGCGGCGACGCCGGGCCTGGTCCCGGCCGTGCTGGTGACCGCGAACCCGGACCGGGCCGCGCAGGCGCGCGCCGAGCATCCCGGAGCCGAGGTGGTCCCGGACGCGGACGCGCTTTTCGCCCGCGCGGGTGATCTCGACCTGATCGTGGTGACCACGCCGAACCGCACGCACGTGCCGCTCGCCCTCCGCGCGATCGAGGCCGGGATTCCGGTGGTTGTGGACAAGCCGTTCGCGCCGACCGCGGCGCAGGCGCAGCAGGTCGTCGACGCGGCGAAGGCCAAGGGCGTCGGGCTCACGGTGTTTCAGAACCGCCGCTGGGACTCGGATTTCCGCACCGTCGGCAAGGTGCTCGGTTCCGGTCGCCTCGGCGAGGTCTTCCGCTTCGAATCCCGCTACGACCGCTGGGTGCCGAAGATCAAGGACAACTGGCGCGAGTTCGGCGACCCGGCCGAGGCCGGCGGTCTGCTCTACGACCTCGGCGCGCACATCGTCGACCAGGCGCTGCAGCTCTTCGGCCCGGTCACCCAGGTCTACGCGGAGGTCGACCGCCGCCGCCCCGGCGTGCAGGTGGACGACGACGTGTTCGTGGCTCTGCACCACGCGAACGGCGTGCGGTCGCACCTGTGGTCGTCAGCGCTTGCGGGCACTCGCAACCCGCGGTTCCGCGTGCTCGGCGATCAGGCGACCTTCACCAAATACGGCCTCGACGTCCAGGAGCCGCAGATCAAAGCCGGTCTCCGCCCCGGCGACGACGGCTGGGGCGTGGAGCCGGAAAGCGACGCCGGCCGGCTCGGCGTGAACGACGAAACCGAACTGGTGCCGACCGAAACCGGTTGCTACGAAGCGTTTTACGCCCAGGTCCGGGACGCGCTGCGCGGCGAGGCGGACTTCCCGGTCGACCCGGCGAGCGCGGTCGAGGCGTTGCGCGTGATCGAAGCCGCGCACCGCTCGGGCGCCGAAGGCCGCGTGATCACGCTCGGCGGCTGGAGCCGCCCCTGAACGGCCGTGGCCGCGACGGCCTCCCCCCACCGTCGCGGCCACGGCCTTTTCCTTACTCCTGTGGCGGATCTTCGCCCGTCGACGGACCGCCAGTGGGCGGATTGTGCGTCGACGGCCTGCCGGTCGGCCAGTGCGGGAGCCCGCTCGGCCAATGCGGCTGGGTGGGCCCGCCGGTGATCGGCCCGCCGTGGTCGTTGCCGTCGCCGCCCGGGTCCGGCGGGTTGGTGTTGGTCTGCGGCGGCTCGTCGCCCGCGTTCTGGTCGCCCGACGGCGGCGGGGCCTGAACGCCGATCAGCGGCACCTGGTCGAACTTCTCCGCGGGCTTGCCCTTGAGGTAGCCCTCGAGGAACTTCTGCCACATCGGACCCGCGATCGTCGAACCGTAGATCGGCGACGTGCCCGAACCGTGCAGCGCCTGGTCGCCGTCCGCGCCGACCCACGCGGCGACCGAGACCGACGGCGTGTAGCCGACCATCCAGGTCTGCGCGTTCGCGTTCGCCGCCCACGCCGGTTCGCCGGACCGCACCGTGTGCTGCTGCGTACCGGTCTTGCCCGCGCATTCGTGCCCGGACGGGCACTTCAGGTGCGAGAAGTCGACCACCGGGCCCAGCGCCATGGTCACGTTGCCGGCGATCTGCTTGGCTTTGTCCGCGCTGCTGTCGAACGCCGGCTTGCCCGCACTCGGCTGCGCCTCGTAGGCGACTTCCTTCTGCGCGTTGGTCACCTTCAGCACGAAGTGCCGGTCGCGCTGGATGCCGTTGGCGGCGAAGGTCGCGTACGCGCTGGCCATGTCCGCGGGCGTGATCTGGGTGTTCCCGCCGCCGAGTGCGATGTTGGCGTCCGCGGTGGAGATCAGCGACTTGCCGCCGTTGTCCTTGGTCTTCACGCCCGCTTCCTGGGCGGCCTGCCCGACCGGGCCCGGATGCGTCTGGTTCAGCACCATGTCGTAGAACACCGTGTTCGCCGACCGCTTCATCGCCTCAGCGACGGTGCACTGCCCGGAGCAACTGGAGCTGGGACCCGCGTTGCGCACCTTGCGGCCGTCGAAGACCCGGTTGTTGCTGCCGTCGAAGGTCTCGTTGATCCCCTTGCCCATCTTGAGGAACGCGGTGAGGTCGAACGCCTTCATCGACGAACCGGGGTTCTGCGGCGTGTTCGCCCAGTCGCGAGCACCCTGCTTCTTCCCGTTCACGTCGACCAGCGCGGGCCCGCCGTAGTACGCGAGCACCCCGCCGGTCTTCGGATCGACCGCCACCAGCGAATTGAGCAGCCGGTCGTCGGACTGGTCCTTCAGCGCGTCGGTCGCCACCTGGGTCGCGACCTCCTGGGCGTGCTTGTCGATGGTGGTCTGGACCGTGTAACCGCCCGCGTAGTACTTGTCGTCGTCGATGCCGTGCTGCGCCAGTTCGGCCTTCACCTGCACGTTGATGAACTTGTACGGCGCGTTCGCGTCGTCCTTCGATTCCTCGAGCGGGATGACCGACGGGAACTGCGCCGATTGCCGCTGCTGCGCGGTGATGTACTTGTTCTCGAGCATCCGGTCGAGCGCGGTGTTCCAGCGGCCTTGGGCCACCTTCGGGTTCTCCGAACGGCCCGGCTGCTGGATCAGCCCGGCCAGCAGCGCGGCCTCGGAGTAGTCCAGCTTCGAGACGTCCTTGTGGAAGAAGGCCTGCGACGCCGCGCCGATGCCGTACGCCCCGCGCCCGAAGTAAATGATGTTCAGGTACGCGGTGATGATGTCCTGCTTCTCGTACGTCTGGTTCATCTTGAAGGACTTCGCCAGCTCGGTCCATTTGCGGGTGAGCGTCGGGGCGTCGTTGTCGGTGGCCTTCTTGATGTACTGCTGCGAGATCGTGGACCCGCCGCCCGCCTTGCCGGTGAGCTGGTTGAACGCCGCGCGGAGCAGGCCGGTGACGTCGAAGCCGGAGTTGGTCTCGAACGACGAGTCCTCGGTCGCGATCACCGCGTGCTTCACCACGTCCGGGATCTGCTGCGGGGTGAGGATCTGCCGGTTGCCGCCGGATGGCACGTCCTTGCCCATCGGGCTGCCGTCGGCGTAGAGGTAGGTGACGGCCTGGTTCTGGCCCTGCGCGATGCTCTGCGGCGAGGGCACGTCGACCATGAAATAGGTGATCACGAACGCGATCGCCGGGACCACGATGAAGAGGCCGACGAACGCGTAGGCACAGCGCCGGATGATCTTCCAGCGTCTTTTCTTGCGCTGAGCGGGCGTGCGGCCCTTCTTGTCCAAGTCTTCCGCCGCGTACCCGTCGTCCGGATCGAACGGGCCCTCGTCCCGGTAATCGGCGTTGCGGTAGTCGTCCTCGACCATCCGGTGGGTCATCAGGTCCGGCTCGCGCTGCGGCGGCGGGACCGGACGGCGGCCGGGAGGCGGCGGACGGCGGCCCGGCGGCGGGGAACCGGCGGGCCCGGCCGGGCGGGTCGGACCCGCGGCGGGGCGCTGCGGACCGCGGGCCCACGGCGGCGGTCCGGGCTGGGAGGGAGGTGGTTGACGCCGCGGGTCGGGATCCCGGTCGGGCCAGGAGCGGCTGCGGTCGTCGTTCACTGCGGATCCTCTTCTCGGACACGGGCAGCCTGCGGACGCAGAAGGCCCTCTGATGACCAGACGCGGCAACCCCGGTCGAGGTTCACTCTCCTGGCCGATCCCCTTCGCGGGGGAGGGAGACCGTCGGTGAACCTACCGCACCCCCAGCCGGGTGGTACCGGCAAAAAGAGGCTCCTCTCCGGTGCGGAGAGGAGCCTCTTGACAGGACGTGGTCGCGGATCAGCCGCTGCGTTTGGGCGGTTCGCCGTTCACGATGGGACCGCCTCCGCTGCCCGGGTTCCCGCCGTCGGTGCCGCCGAAGATGCCGCTCGGCCGGGTCGGGGTGGTCGTCGTCGAGGACGGCGGGTGCGACGAACTGGTCGGCGGCGCCGACGAGGACTCCGTGGTCGGCGGCGGCGCCTGCTCGCTGGACGATTCGCGCGTCGGCGGCGGGGCCGCCTTGGTCGACGTGACGACCTGGTCGGCGTCCTTGCCGATCGGGTCGACCTTGTCGAACTTCTCGCCCGGCTTGTCCTTCAGGTAGTTCGTCATGAAGTCCTGCCAGGCCGGACCCGCGATCGTCTTGCCGAAGATCGGCTTGCCGTTCTTGTCGTGCAGCGGCTTGTTGCCGTCGCCGCCGATCCAGATCGCGGCCGACACCGACGGCGTGTACCCGACCATCCAGGTCTGAGCATTGCGGTCCTTGTAGGAGGCGGGGTCGCTGTCCTTCGGGTCGTACTGCTGCGTGCCGGTCTTGCCCGCGCATTCGTGGCCGCTCGGACATTTCAGGTGCGATTCGGCGATAACCGGGCCGAGCGCGTCGGTCACGTTCCCGGCGATCTGCTTGCTCTTGTCCGCGTTGTCGTCGAACGCGGGTTTTCCCTGCCCGGCTGAGTCGTCGAAAATGACCTCGTCCTGGGAGTTCGTGAGCTTCGAGACGAAGTGCTGGTCGCGCCGTACGCCGCCGGAGGCGAACGACGCGTACCCGGCGGCCATGTCCTCCGGGGTGACCACGGTGGCGCCACCGCCGAGGGCGATGTTGGCGTCGCTCGTGCCGAGCTTGGCCTTGCCCTTCGGGGCAGCCTGCACGCCCGCTTCCTTCGCGGCCTCCGCGACCCGGGCCGGTTTCGTCCAGTTCAGCACCATGTCGTAGAACACGGTGTTCGCCGAGACCTCCATGGCCTTTTTGACCGTGCACTGCGGACCGCAGCTGGAGCTTTCACCCGCGTTGCGGACCACGCGGCCGCCGAGTTCCCGCCGGTCGGTGCCGTCGAAGGTTTCGCCGAGCCCCTTGCCCATCTTGAGCCAGGCCGTGAGGTCGTAGGCCTTCATCGACGAACCGGGGTTCTGCGGCACATTCGCCCAGTCCGTGGCCAGCGTGTCCTTGCCCGCGTCGTTCTTCACCGTGGTCGGCCCGCCGTAATAGGCGACCACGCCCCCGGTTCTCGGGTCGACGGCGACCAGAGCTCCTCTGAGGTTGTCGTCGGTCTGGCCCTCCATGTTGTCCTGGACGGACTGCGCCGCGATCTTCTGCGCGTTCGGGTCGATCGTCGTGTAGATCTTCGCGCCGGTGGAGGCCAGCTTGTCCTCGCTGTAGCCCTTCGCGTCCAGCTCCTGCAAGATGCGCTGCTGGATGTGGTAGTCCAGCGTTCCGGCGTCCTGCTTCTGCTGCGAGTCGCGCGGGATCAGCGTGGGGAACTGCGCGGCCTTGCGGTCGGCGGGCGAGAGCCAGTGGTTGGCCACCATCTGGTCCATCACGTAGTTCCAGCGCTTCTGGACGTACGCGGTGTCCTGGTCCTTGCCAGGGCCCTGGATCATCCCGGCGAGCAACGCCGCCTCGGACGCGTTGAGTTGCGCGACGTCCTTGCCGAAGTAAGCCTTCGACGCGGCGGCGATGCCGTTCGCGCGGCGGCCGAAGAAGACGATGTTCAGGTAGCCGGTGATGATGTCCGATTTGGACGTCTCGTTGTTCAGCTTGAACGACTTCGCCAGCTCGGTCCACTTGCGGGACAGCGTGGCCTGGTCGTTTTTGGTCGCCTGCTTGATGTACTGCTGCGAAATGGTCGAACCGCCGCCGGTGCCGCCGGTGGCCTGGTTGAAGACCGACCGCAGGATCGCCATCACGTTGAAGCCGGAGTTGGTCTCGAAGGTCGCGTCCTCGGCCGAGTACACGGCGTGCTTGACGACCTCGGGAATCTGGTTGGGCTGCAGCAGTTCGCGGTTGCCGCCCTCCGGGATTATCCGGCCCATCACCGATTTGTCGCCGTAGTAGAAGGTGATCGGCTGGCTCTGCTTCGCGAGCACGTCCTGCGGCGAGGGCACGTCGACGGTGAAATAGGTGATCACGAACGCGATCGCGGGCACCACGACGAACAGGCCGAACATCGCGTACAGCACCCGGCGGATGATCTTCCACCGGCGTTTGCGGCGCTGCCTCGGCGTGAGGTCGGCCTTGCTCTTCTTCTTGCCGTCCCCCTCGCCTTCCGGGTCGTCCTCGAAGTCCGCGTCGTCCGAGTACTGGGCGAGGCGGGTTTCCTCGTCGTACGGGTCGTCGTCGTACCGGTCGTCGTAGGGGGCATAGCCGTTGTGCGCGGCGTGCGTGATCAGGTCCGGTTCGCGGGCGGTCTCCGGATAGGACGACGGCGGCGGAGGCGGCGGCGGGACCCGGCGGCCCTGCGGAGGCCGTCCGCCGGGCGGCGGCTGCCGGAAGCCCTGGGTGGCATTCCCGTTAGGACCGCCGTTAGGACCGCCCTGGGGCCCGGGACGTCCGCCCGGAGGCTGGCGGCGCGGCGGCGGCGCACCCTGTCCGTCGAGGATCCGCGACGCGCGAGTGCCCGAACCGCGGTCCTGCGGTCCGGGGCCTTGCGGAGGACGGCCTTGCGGAGCGCGGTTTTGCCCGGTCCGCTGCGGACGGCGCGGCTCGTCGGCCGCGGGCCACTGCGGACCGCCTTCGTCGCCGCTCGGCCACTCCGGGCCGGCTTGGGCGCGCGGCGGCCGCTGGCCGCCCGTAGGAGGACGGCGGGGCGGCGCGGGGCGCCGGGGGGCGTCATCGGCAGGCCAGGCGGGACCGGGGTCCTCCTGGGGTCGCCGGGCACGGCGAGGTGCATCTGGCTCCTGGCTCGGCCAGGGGCGGTTGCGGTCGTCGTTCACTGATGGGCCTCCGAAGGCGGCGCTGTCTGCACTGGAGCCGCCCCGCGTTCTGCAGCGGTTGTGGTACTCGTCACTGCCCGGCAGTCCTTCGCGGCCGGGTCGGCTGGGGTTCTCCCGTGCCGAGGACATAGGACAGGACCAGATGGTTCCAATGGCACGTCCGGCACACCTCTACGTCATAGACGGTGAACTCCCCGAAAACCCCGGACATCCGGGTCAGTTCCGCCGGGGTGCGTGCCGATCCCGAAACATGCTTGAGCTCGTCGCCGTACACCCATGAAACGAGGTGCAGCGGCGTCCGGCGGCACATCGGACAGGCCCGGTCTTCGGGTCTGCCGTGGAATTTCGCCGCGCGGAGCAGGTACGGGCTCGCGTCGCAGACCTCGTGGTCTCCGACGCGTCCGGAGCGGACGCCGGCCAGCAGCGCACGGCGCTGCAAGGCGTAATCCACAACCTGCCGCTGGTTTCGCACGAGGACAGAGTACGGGCTCTTTCTGTGTCCGCGGTGCCCCCTGCTTTCCCGCACCCTCGGCGACCGTTCGGACACGCCGAAACTTAGATAACGCTCTGATCACGGATCATCGGGCGAGTGCTGGTGGCGGGTTACTTCCGCCACTCCGATGTATCGGCGCGATATACTCGGCGAGTAGGTTGGCTGAGCCGGTTCCGTGTGATCAACGGTGCCGGTCGCGGCGTATTCCCGGAATGGGGTGTGGTGTGCTCGAACTCGCGATCCTCGGATTGCTGCACGAGGCGCCCATGCACGGGTACGTGCTGCGCAAACGTTTGCACGAGACGCTCGGGATGTTCCGGACGTTCTCGTACGGCTCGCTGTATCCGACCTTGCGCCGGCTGCTGCGGGCCGGTTATCTCGTCGAGGAGTTCGACGAGGCGGACGACCGGGCCTGGTCCCGGCGCGGCCGCCGCGTCTACAAGCTCACCGCCGAGGGCAAGGAACGCTTCGCCGAACTGCTCGGCGACGCGGGACCGCAGACGTGGGACGACGAGGGATTCGGCGTCCACCTGGCGTTCTTCTCGCGGACACCGGCCGACGTCAGGATGCGAATCCTGGAAGGACGGCGCCGCCGCGTCGAGGAGCGGCGCGAGGGATTGCGGGACGCGCTGGCCAGGGCCGAGGAGAAGATCGACCGCTACACCCGCGAGCTGCACCGGCTGGGGCTGGAGTCGAGCGAGCGGGAGGTGCGCTGGCTCAACGAGCTGATCGCGCACGAACAAGCCGAGCAGCGCGGCCCGGAGCAGCCGGGACCGAGTTGAGCGGCGGCCGCAACGGGGCGGCAGACCTGCAGATGCAAGTGAATGAGATTGAAGGAGAAACCGGCATGGGCGAGAACCGCCGCGTTCGGGTGGCCATCGTGGGCGTCGGCAACTGCGCCTCGTCGCTGGTCCAGGGTGTGCAGTACTACCGCGACGCGGATCCCGGTACGCGCGTCCCCGGTTTGATGCACGTCCAGTTCGGCGACTACCACGTGCGCGACATCGAGTTCGTCGCCGCGTTCGACGTCGACGCGAAGAAGGTCGGCCGGGACCTCTCGGAGGCGATCTCCGCCAGCGAGAACAACACGATCAAGATCGCCGACGTGCCGCCGCTCGGCGTCACTGTCCAGCGCGGGCACACCTTCGACGGCCTCGGCCGCTTCTACCGCGAGACGATCGAGGAGTCCGACGAGGCTCCGGTCGACGTGGTCGCGGCGCTGCGCGACGCGCAGGTCGACGTCCTCGTCTCCTATCTTCCGGTCGGGTCCGAAGAGGCCGACAAGTTCTACGCGCAGGCCGCGATCGACGCGAACGTCGCGTTCGTCAACGCGCTGCCGGTGTTCATCGCTTCCGACCCGGAGTGGGCGAAGAAGTTCGAGGACGCGGGCGTCCCGATCGTCGGCGACGACATCAAGTCCCAGGTCGGCGCCACCATCACGCACCGCGTGCTGGCGAAGCTGTTCGAGGACCGCGGCGTGCAGCTCGACCGCACGATGCAGCTCAACGTGGGCGGGAACATGGACTTCCTGAACATGAAGGAGCTGGAGCGGCTCGAGTCGAAGAAGATCTCGAAGACCCAGTCGGTCACCTCGCAGGTGGACCGCGAGCTCGGCAAGGGCAATGTCCACATCGGACCGTCGGACTACGTGCAGTGGCTCGACGACCGCAAGTGGGCCTACGTCCGCCTCGAGGGCCGCGCGTTCGGCGACGTGCCGCTGAACCTCGAGTACAAGCTCGAGGTGTGGGACTCCCCCAACTCGGCGGGCATCATCATCGACGCGGTGCGCGCGGCGAAGATCGCCAAGGACCGCGGCATCGGCGGCCCGATCCTGTCCGCGTCGTCCTACTTCATGAAGTCGCCGCCGGAGCAG
The DNA here is from genome assembly GCF_053587275.1 of Amycolatopsis sp. NPDC003676. Classification (NCBI taxonomy): domain Bacteria; kingdom Bacillati; phylum Actinomycetota; class Actinomycetes; order Pseudonocardiales; family Pseudonocardiaceae; genus Amycolatopsis; species Amycolatopsis sp. NPDC003676. Next base: position 48,535 of record NZ_JBSFNS010000015.1, on the reverse strand, counting down.
TACGACGACTCGACCGCCCGCGACGCGGTCGACGCCTTCATCCGCGGCGAACTGGAGCGCTGAGCCCAGCTCTGAGTCGTCCGTGAAGGACTCCTTGAGGGAATCTGATTCCCTCAAGGAGCCCTTCACGGCGTTAACGGCCGGCGAAGATCAGCGCGGTTTTCGCCATCTGGCCGGCGAGGACGTCGGGCATCCGTTTCCCGAATCGGACGGCGAGGTCGGCGACGCGTTCCACCCGCACGTCCCAGCCCTGGCCCGCGAGCCACTCGGCCGGGTCCCGGCGCGGCTCAGTGGAGAAGACGTCCTTCACGGCCAAGCCCATCTGCTCGCCCGCCTCGGACGTCTGGAAGGTGCCGGACAGTTCGGCGAGGTCGCCGAGCGGGATGTGCTCGGCCCCGATCCGGCTGCCCGCCGCGCACCGGGCGTGCACGAGGTCGAACAGCAGTTCCTCGGCCCGCGCGGGCAGATACGGCAGCAGTCCTTCGGCGATCCACACGGACGGCCGGGCCGGGTCGAACCCGGCGGTTTCCAGTGCGGCGGGCCAGTTTTCGCGCAGGTCCGCGCCGACCGGGCGCCGCCGGCAGCGTGGAGCCGCGCCGAGCCGATCGAGCACGTCCTGTTTGAACGCGAGCACGCGCGGCTGGTCGACTTCGTAGACGTCGCGGCCGGACAGGTCGAGCCGGAAGGCGCGCGCGTCGAGTCCGGCGGCGAGGAGCACGACCTGCGGCGCGTCGGATCCGGTGATCAGGTCGTCGAAGAATCGGGCGCGCAGCTGGACGTAGTCGGCGATCCCCGTCCAGAGCGCGTCGTCCACCGGTTCGGTCGGCAGCGGCTGCGGCGGATGCGCGGCGCGGACGAACTCGGCCGCGTACGGGTCGCTGACCAGCGGATCCGGCGACGCGGTCGCGATCGCCCGGCCCGCGGTCACCCCGAGCGCGGTGCGCCCGATGCTGCTGACGATGTCCCAGTCCCCTTGCGGCACAGCCATTTCCGCCCCTCTCGCAGATGAAGGCTCAGAATGGCGCCGCGCCTGCTACCCGGCTGTGAGCTGCGTTACTCGCTGAGCGCGGCGGGCAGCGCGGCCAGATTCGGCAGCACCGTGGCGTCCCGCAGCGCCGCCGGATCCGGCGGGAAGTGCGGGTTCGGCACCGCGAACACCGTCATGTCCGCCGCGAACGCCGCGAGCAGGCCGTTTGTCGAGTCCTCCACCGCCGCGCACCGGGAAGCTTCGACGTTCAGGAGCATCGCCGCGCGCAGGTAGACGTCCGGTTCCGGCTTGCCCGCGGCCACTTCCTCGCTCGACACCGCCACCGGGACCAGCGACGTCAAATCGCACGCCGTCAGGAACGAGTGGATCAGCACCGGCGGCGACGAGCTGGCGATCGCGACCGGCCAGTGCCGGGAGATCTCGCGGACGACCTGGTCGGCGCCGTCGATCACCGGCGGGCGGTCGGCGTAGCGGGCGGCCATCTCGTCGATCACGATGCGCGCGATCTCGTCCGGGGTGAGCCGCGCGCCGAGGGTTTCCACCAGGTAGCGCGCCCATTCCGGCGTGCTCATCCCCTGTTGCGCGCGCGTCGCCTCCGGCCGCCAGGTCCCGCCGTGCTCGGCTACTACGGAGCGGCGCACCTCGTCCCACGTCGTCTCGGAGTCCACCAGTACGCCGTCGAGGTCGAAGATCACCGCATCCACCGGACCAGCCTAGGGGGCGCGGCCCGGGCCGCCTTGTGAGCCGAATTACTTCGCTACCCTAACTAATTTTTGTTAGCCTAGCTAAGTGACTTCCCCGAGAGGCGATCTGGCGCGGCGGCTGCGGCCGGTGGTGTTCCGGCTGTACTACCTGGTGCGCCGCGAATCCGCGCAGTTGCTGACCCTGACTCAGGGATCGGTGCTGTCGGAGCTGGTCGGCCGGGGGCCGAGCCGGATGAGCCGGCTGTCGCGGCTCGAGCGCGTGCGGATGCCGTCGATGACCGACGTCGTGCGCAGGCTCGAACGGCTCGGCATGGTGACGCGGCGTCCCGACCCGGAGGACGGGCGCGCCGTGCTCGTGGAAGCCACTCCGGAAGGCGAGCGGTTCTACGCCGAGATGATCGCGGGCCGGGAGGCGGAGCTGCGGGCGCGGCTCGATCGTCTCGACCCGGCCGAGCGCGCCGCCATCGACGCCGCGCTTCCCGCGCTCACCAAGCTGATCGCCGACTTCCACCGTGACGACTCCGCCGCGGAACTCGCCGTAACGTCTGAAGGAGGAACTGATCCGCGATGAGCGCTGAGCACCACTCGAGCCTGCTGGACGCGGTCAAAGGCCAGCCCAAACAGGTGTGGATCACCGCGTTCGCCGCGGTCATCGCGTTCATGGGCATCGGCCTCGTCGACCCGATCCTGCTGTCTATCGCCAAGGGCCTGAACGCTTCGCCGTCCCAGGTCACGCTGCTGTTCACGTCGTATCTCGGCGTGCAGGTGATCGCGATGCTCTTCACTGGCGCGATGTCCGCCCGGTTCGGAGCCAAGCGGACCGTGCTCGTCGGGCTGACGCTGATCGTCGCCGCGACCGCGTTGTGCGCCGCGGCCGGTTCGATCGAACAGCTCGTCGGCCTGCGCGCGGTTTGGGGGCTCGGCAACGCCTTCTTCATCGCCACGGCGCTGTCAGTGATCGTCGGCGCGGCGACCGGTGGCCAATCCGGCGCGATCCTGCTTTACGAGGCCGCGCTGGGGGTTGGGCTCGCCGTCGGGCCGCTGCTCGGCGCGCTGCTGGGCACGATCTCGTGGCGCGGTCCGTTCCTGGGCACCGCGGTGCTGATGATCGCCGCGCTGGTGCTGTGCTCGATCTTCCTGCAGAGCGACTCGGCCGAGAAACGCCAGCCGATCAAGCTGCTCGACCCGATCCGCGCGCTCAAGCACCCCGGTCTGCTGCGGACGTCGATCGCCTCGGCGCTCTACACGGCCGCGTTCTTCGCGGTGCTCGCCTGGTCCCCGTTCGTGCTCGGCTGGAACGCCATCGCCGTCGGCTTGATCTTCTGCGGCTGGGGCCTGTGCGTCGCGATCGCCGGCGTGGTGCTCGCGCCGAAGATGGCGGCCCGCTTCGGCGAACGGCACGCGGCCGCGCTGGCGGTGACCGGCTACACCGTGCTGATGCTGGTGCTGGCCATCCCGAGCAAGCCGGTGGTGGTCGTCGGGATCATCGTGTCCGGTCTGGTTTCCGGGCTGCTGAACACGCTGTTCACCGGTACCGCGATGTCGATCAGCGACGCGCCGCGACCGGTCGCGAGCGCCGGGTACAACTTCTGCCGCTGGTTCGGCGGCGCGGTCGCGGCCACGCTCGTCGGCCACATCGCCGAGTGGATGGGCTGGGAGCAGGGTCCGTTCCTGGTCGCCGCCGTGCTCTGCGTGATCGCCGCCGTCCTGCTGTCGCAGCGGGAGAAGAAGGCCGACCCGCACACCGTGCCGCAGGAGGCCGCGCTCGTCGGCGACGAGGAGTTCTGAGCCGTTCCGCGACACTCGGCGATCGCCCCTGGACTGTCTGTTCGGGGGCGATCGCCGTCTTTCGCCAAATACATCCGCCGTTCACCTTTTAGTCCGTTTCAGGGGGTTTTCGCCGCATACGGTCGCCGGGTTCCCACCGAGAAGCGACCCTGGAGGCCCCGTGTCCCTGGAGCCCGGACGACTGCTGCCCTTGTTCACCGCGCATTCCGGCGGCCGGTCACCGATCACCTGCGAATACCGCTGCGGCAATGCCTGCGCGCACGAGGCCCCGAACCCAACCGGCAACGAGTACTTCGGCGACATCGCCAAGGGCGTCTCGCGGCGCGGCGTGTTCAAGGCCGGTGCGGTGATGGCCGCTGCGGCGGGCGGATTCGCCGCGCTGTCCGGCACCGCGGCCGCCGCTACCCCTGCTCCGGCACCGTTGGCGAAGGGCCGCGCGGTGCCCGGCACGGACTTCACGCCGGTGCCGCCGAACAAACTCGACGTCGTCAGCATCCCCGACGGTTACGCCCAGCACGTGGTGATCCGCTGGGGCGACCCGGTGGTCCCCGGCGCGCCGAAGTTCGACTTCCGCAAGCAGACCGCGGCGGCGCAGGCCAAGCAGTTCGGCTACAACAACGACTTCGTCGGCCTGATCCCGCAGGACCCGCTCGGCCTGCGCAATCTGCTGGTGGTCAACCACGAGTACACCACCGAGGTGCACCTCTTCCCGGCCGATCAATACGACCCGGCCAACCCCACTGAGGAGCAGGTCAAGATCGCCTGGGCGGCACATGGATTGTCGGTGCTGCAGACGCTGCGCGACCCGATCGGCGGCGCTCTGCGCACCGTCCCGAGCCCGCTGAACCGGCGGATCACGCTCGACACGATCTTCGAGGTGCGCGGTCCGGCGGCCGGGTCGAAGTACCTCAAGACGTCGGCCGACCCGTCCGGCAAGCGCGTGCGCGGCACGCAGAACAACTGCTCCGGCGGCGTCACGCCGTGGGGCACCGTGCTGTCCGGCGAGGAGAACTTCCACCAGTACTTCGCTCACGCGGACAAGGTTTCCGACCCGACGGAAGCCGCGCGGCTCAAGCGGTACGCGGTCGGCACCGGCGAGAGCACGCGCAAATGGGAGCGCTTCGACAAGCGCTGGGACGTCTCCCGCGAGCCCAACGAGCCCAACCGGTTCGGCTGGGTCGTGGAAATCGACCCGAACGATCCGCATTCCACGCCGGTGAAGCACACCGCGCTCGGCCGGTTCAAGCACGAGGCGGCGAACGTCAAGATCACCGCGGACGGCCGGGTTGCGGTGTACTCCGGTGACGACGAGCGGTTCGAATACATCTACAAGTTCGTCTCGAAGGGCAAGTACAAGAAGGGGAACTCCGCGCTCGCCCGGCGGCACAACTCGGCGCTGCTGGACGACGGAACCCTGTACGTCGCCAAGTTCTCCGGCAACAGCCCGGGCGAGATCGACGGCTCCGGCAAGCTGCCCGCCGACGGCGAGTTCGACGGCACCGGGGAGTGGATTCCCCTTGCCAGCGGCGACAAGTCCTTTGTGGACGGATTCACCGCGGAGGAGGTCTACGTGTTCACCCGCCAGGCCGCCGACCGCGCCGGGGCGACCAAAATGGACCGTCCGGAGGACATCGAGCCGAACCCGGTCAACGGCCGGATCTACGCCGCGCTCACCAACAACTCCGACCGCGGCGCGGCGGGCAAGGCGGCCCCGGACGAGGCGAACCCGCGCACCCGCAACAAAAACGGGCACATCCTCGAATGGGACGAGGACCGCGGCGACAGTGCCGCGACCCGGTTCTCCTGGCGGCTGCTGCTCGTCTGCGGCGACCCGGCCACGGCCGACACCTACTTCGGCGGTTTCCCGAAGGACCAGGTCAGCCCGATCTCGTGCCCGGACAACGTGGCCTTCGACCCGCACGGCAACCTGTGGATCTCCACCGACGGCAACACCCTCGGCGCGAATGACGGCCTCTTCTCGGTTCCGGTGACCGGCCCCGAGCGCGGGCACGTGAAGCAGTTCCTGTCCGTGCCGGTCGGCGCCGAGACGTGCGGTCCGGTCGTCACCGAAAACCTCGTGCTCGTCGCGGTGCAGCATCCCGGCGAGGACGCGCCGAGTTCGGCGAACCCGACCTCGCACTGGCCGGACGGCGGCAGCTCCCAGCCGCGGCCCGCGATCGTGTCCGTGTGGAAGAAGGGTGCCTTCGGATTGCCGGGCCGGATCGGCCGCAAGTAACACTTTGGAGTGTTTCTTACCGCCGATCAGGCTTCCTGGGTCTAGCTTCACCGCGTGAGGCGGGCAAGGAAAGTCGCGATCGGACGTACGGCGGGCGCGGCGGCGGGCACTGCGATGCTGGTCGGCGCGCTCGCCGTCGTCACTCCCGGGTCGGCTCCCGCCGAGGGGGCTCCGGATTGCGGCGGCATCGCGGCCAACCCCAGCGTGGAGGACGCCGGTTCGCCCGGCGGACCGCCGCGGGGATACCTGTTCAGCCCCGCCGCACCGGTTCCGCGCAGCACCCCGGCGGATCGCGTACCGAAGCTGGTCACCAGCACCGCGCACGCGGTCGACGGGCACGTCAACGCCCAGATTCAGACGCCGGACGGCCGGGTCAGCTCGGCCAGCCAGCAGGTGAAAGCGGTGCCCGGCGGGCAATACTCGCTGTCGGTGTGGGCGGGTACGGCACAGTCCGGGCTCGGTTCGCGCGCCAGCGCCACCACCGGGCTGCGTTTCGCCGACCGCACCGGCCGGGTTCTGGTGGAGAAACCGCTCGCGGTGACGCACGACGTCGCGTCCGACGGCAAGCTCGCGCAGCAGGAGGTGCCGCCGGTCACCGCGCCGGACGAGACCGCGGCGGTCTCGTTTTTCGCCAGCACCAACCACAACTGGGTGCTGTGGGACTGCGTGCACGTGGCTCTCGCCGCGTTCGCGGTGAAGATGGAGGTGCGGAATCCGGCGGACGGAACGTGGGGCCCGTCGGCTGCCATCCCGGCCGGCGATGCCGCGCACTTCCGCATCTCCGTCTCCAACACCGGTTCCCAGCCGCTCACCGGATTGCTCGTGAAGGACCCGTGGTGCGCCGGTCTTCCCGGCGCGTTCGATCTCGCCGCGAGCGCGTCTCGCGAGCTCACCTGCGATCACCCGAACCTCACCGAGGACGACAACGGGCACGTCAACACCGCGAAGGTCACCGCCACCGCTGCAGGCGGGCCGCTCGCCGAGCAGAAGGCGACCGCGACGGTCACCGTCACGCCGCAGCCCGCGGTCGGCAAGATCGGCGACCGCGCGTGGAAAGACCTGAACCGCAACGGCATGCAGGACGACGATGAACCCGGCTTCCCGGACTTGCCGGTGACGCTCAAGGACGGCGCGGGCGGCACAGTCGCCGCCGCGCGCACGAACGCCGACGGCAGCTATCTGTTCGACCAGCGCAAGGACGGCACCTATCAGGTGTGCTTCGACGTCTCGAAGCTGCCGGACGGCCTCACCGTCACTCAGCGCGGTGCGGGCGCACCGGGTCTCGACTCGGCCGTCGACCCGGCGACCGGCTGCACCTCGCCGTTCACGCTCGGCGGCAAGGACCGCGAGCGGATGGACCTGGACATCGGCCTCGCTCCGCCCGTGCCGACCGCCCCGCCCTCGCCCACCGCCTCCGCCGCGCCCGCCCGCTAGCGGTCCGTGAAGGACTCCTTGAGGGAATCTGATTCCCTCAAGGAGTCCTTCACGGACATTCGCGGCGACCACTGAGCGTCACGTCCAGGCGGATGCGAGACTGTGGCTGCACACCACGTCTCGGGGAGGTCTGGACCAATCATGACCGCGGCCGCCGGCGCGCCGCCGGACGACCCGACCCCGTGGTACCGCCGGCCGATGACCTGGACGTGGGCCGCCACCGGGGCGGTCCTCGTGCTGTACACCGTGCTGGCTTGGCAACGCCGGTGGATGAGCGACGACGGTCTGCTCGTGCTCCGCACCGTCCGCCAAATACTCGCCGGGAACGGTCCGGTCTTCAACGTCGGCGAGCGCGTCGAAGCCAGCACTAGTCCGTTGTGGACCTGGCTCCTCGCCGGAGTCGGCACGATCCCCGGCCCGCCGCTGGAATGGATCGCGGTGATCACCGGCCTGCTGTGCGCGGTCGGCGGGGTTTTCTTCGGACTGGACGGCGCCCGTCGCCTCTACACCGGACCGGTCGCCCCCGCCGGCGCGCTCGTCGTGTGCGCGCTCCCGCCGTTCCGGGACTTCGCCACCTCCGGACTCGAAACCGGCCTGGTGCTGCTGTGGCTGGGACTGAGCTGGTGGCTGCTGGTACGCGGCAAGACGCCCATCGCCACCGCGATCGTGCTTGGACTAGGACCGCTCGTGCGGCCGGATCTGGCGCTGTTCAGCGTGATCGGCTTCATCGCACTTGTTCTGCTGCTCCGCCCGCGCTGGCTTGCCGCACTGGGCTGGCTCGGTGCCGGAATCGCGATTCCGTTGGCGTATCAGGTGTTCCGGATGGGCTACTACGGTCTCGTCACGCCGAACACCGCGCTCGCCAAGGAAGCGGCCAACAGCGACTGGCCGCGCGGCTTCGCGTACCTGACTGACTTGATCAGCCCGTACGTACTGTGGATTCCATTGCTGCTGCTGGTGATCGCCGCGATCCTGGCGCGCCGGTCACGGATCTTGCTGCTGGCTTCGTTGGCAGGTGGGCTCTTGCTCGCGCTGTACGTCGTGCGCGTCGGCGGCGATTTCATGCACGGCCGGATGCTGCTGCCCGCGTTGTTCGTGCTGCTGCTGCCGGTCATGGCGATCCCGTTGACCCAGAAGACAATCGCGCTCGTCGCCGGGGTCGCCGCATGGGCAGTGGTCGCGGGCGGCTGGCTGCGCGTGCCGTACGAGAACACGCATCAAGCGGTGAGTGTCACCGACGAACGCGGATATTGGTCGTGGGCGACCGGACACGAACACCCAGTGCTGGCAACGGATTACCTAGGCCAGGACGTCACCCGGCACGCGGTCGAAGCGGTGGAAGGGACGACGCAGCCAGCAGTGGTCGTCTACAGCTACGGCGACGTGAAGAAGTGGTTCCGCTTCCCGACCACCCGGCCGTACGTGACCATGGCGGCCGACAGCATGGGCGCGATCAGCAACATCGTGTCCCTGGACGTCCGCATCCACGACGGCTACGGCCTGGCGAGCGACCTCGCCGCGCACTCGTCGACCATCCCGAACGGCCGCCCCGGGCACTCGAAGTGGCTGGTCGGGGCATGGGAGGTCGCCGAGGCCGGATACGGCGACTACGCCACCGACGGCGAGATCCGGATGTTCCAGCCCGTCGTCATCGACGCCGCCCGCCAGGCGCTGCGCTGCCCCGACGTCCGGGAGGTGCTGGCCTCGACCCGCGAGCCGCTCACCTGGAGTCGGTTTATCGACAATTTCACCGGAGCGCTGCACCGCACGGAAATCCGCTTTCCCCGCGACCCGCTGGCCGCGGCCTCCTGCGCCCCGGCGAAGTGATCGACGACTCCCCGAACTGGCGAATCAGCCGCGGACGCCTACCGTGGCCGGTATGACCGACCTCCCGCTCGCCCTGATCACCGGTGCCTCCCGGGGCATCGGCGCGGCCATCGCGCACCAGCTGTCCCCGACGCACCGCCTCCTCCTGGGCGGCCGCGACACCGACGCCCTGGCGAAGGTGGCCGAGGAACTCCCCGGCGCCGAGCCCTGGCAGGTCGACCTCACCGACGCTGAGTCTTTGGCAGCCGCCGCCAGCAAGATCGACCGCCTGGACGTGCTGGTCCACTCCGCGGGAGTCGGCAAGATCGGCACTGTCGCCGACTCGCCGTCCTCGGTCTGGCGCACGAACCTCGAGGTCAACGTCATCGCGGTCGCCGAACTGACCCGTCTGCTGCTGCCCGCCCTCCGCAACGCGAACGGCCACGTGGTCGTGATCAACTCCGGTGCCGGTTACACCGCTCGCCCGGGCTGGGGTCCTTACGCGGCAAGCAAATTCGCCGTCCGCGCGTTCACTGACTCACTTCGTGCCGAAGAACCGGGCCTGCGCGTGACGTCGATCTTCCCCGGCCGCACTGACACCGACATGCAACGCGAAGCCCGCGCCCAAGAAGGCGGCGACTACGAAGCCGACAAGTACCTGCGTCCGGACTCCGTGGCGACGGCCGTGCTCACCGCCGTGACCGCCACCCCGGAAGCCCACTTCACCGAAATCCAGGTCCGTCCCCGCTGAGGTCAGGCGCGCAGCCGGGCGGCGGTGTCGGCCACCGTCGCCTGGATCTCGCGCCGGTCGACCCGAGTCGGCTCGGCCTCGGCGACGACCTGCTCCCCGGCGACCCACACGTCCCGTACCCGGCGCGAACCGGCTGCCCACACGAGGTTCGCCAGCAACTGCTCGTCCGGCACGTCCAGACCGGCGGCGAACGCCGGGTCGTCGAGGTCGACGTGCACCAGGTCGGCCCAGCGGCCCGGCTCCAGCACGCCGAGGTCGTGGCGGCCGAGCGCTTCGGCACCGCCGCGGGTGGCCATCAGGAACACGTCTTTCGCGGTCACCACGGTCGAATCGTCGTTGGCCAACCGCGCCAGCATCGCCGTCAGCTGCAGCTCTTCCCAGAGGTCGATGTCGTCGTTCGAGGCCGGGCCGTCGGTGCCGAGCCCGATCGCGACGCCGGCCGCGCGCAAGTCCTTGATCCGCGCGATGCCCGAAGCCAGCTTCGCGTTCGAGCCGGGGCAGTGCGCCATCCCGACCCCGCGCGCGGCGAAGATCGCGATGTCCTCGTCCGACAGGTGGATCGAGTGCGCGGCGAGCGTCCGCCCGTTGAACATCCCCAGCGAATCCAGCAGCTTCGGCACCGATCCGAACTCCTTGCGCTGCTCCAGATCCTCCGCCGCCGCCTCGGCGACGTGAATCTGCACCAGCGCGCCCCGGGCAGCCGCGGATTCCGCGGTCGCGCGCAGTCCGTCCGGGTTCAGCATGTACGCCGAATGCGGGCCGTAACCCAGCTCAATTCGCTCGCCGGGACCGAACCGCAGCCCGTCGGCGTCGATCCACCGGTCGATCGCCGCCAGCGTCGCGCGCCAGTCCATCCCGGGCAGCTCGATCACCGGCGGCGCGACGAGCACCCGGCCGCCGGTCGTCAGCACCGCGTCGACGAGCTGTTCGCCTTCGAAATACATTTCCGCACTGGTCGTCACGCCGTGCCGGAGCATTTCGACCGACCCGAGCAGCATGCCGGTGCGCACGTCGGCGGGCTTCAGCTTCGCCTCGGTCGGCCAGATGATCTCGCGCAGCCAGCGCAGCAGCGGCAGGTCGCCGCCCATCCCGCGCAGCAGCGTCATCGGGCTGTGCGCGTGCGAGTTCACCAAGCCGGGCAACAGGATTCCGGTCAGCCGGGTCTCCTCGCCGGCGAACTCCGGCGCGCTCGAAGCCGGTCCGACGAACGAAATCCGGCCCTCGTCGTCGACATCCACGACGGCGTCGCGGAGCAGCGAGCAGGACGGGTCGGCGGGCAGCACTACCGGGGCATGGAATCGACGCGACATAACGAGATAGTACGGGCGTGCCAGTAGCGGTTAATCCACTACGCCGCTACGCCAAGCCCAAGCTGCGATTTCCACTCGGTTACGCGCGCCGACTTTGCCCTGCACCGAAGCCAAATGCGTCTTGACCGTCGACAGCGACAGGAACAGCTCCGCGCCGATTTCGGTGTTCGTGAGCCCGCGGGCGGCGGCCTTCACCACGTCCATCTCGCGCGCGGTCAGCGGTTCCGACGGCGCCGGAGCCTCGCGCTTGGCCGTGGCGCCGCCGTCGAAATGCTTCAGCAGCCGCACGGTGATCTGCGGCGACACCAGCGCGTCGCCGCGGTCGGCCGCACGCACCGCCTCGATCAGCAGCGCGGGGCCGGCGTCCTTGAGCAGGAAGCCGCTCGCGCCGTTGCGCAGCGCGGTGTGCACGTATTCGTCGAGGTCGAAGGTGGTGACCACGACGACCTTCAGCGGGTCGGCGACCTCCGGCCCGGCCAGCTGCCGGGTGACCTCCAGCCCGTCGAGCCCCGGCATGCGGATGTCGAGCAGGCAGACGTCCGGGCGCAGTTCGCGCGCCTTCGAGACCGCGGAGATCCCGTCCGGCACGTCCGCGACCACCTCGATGTCGTCCTGGGCGTCCAGGATCATGCGGAAGCCCATCCGCACCATTTCCTGGTCGTCCGCGATCAGTACCCGGATCACCCGTCTGTCTCCCCGTTCGCCTCGAGCGGCAGCCACGCCTCGACCCGCCAGCCGCCGTTCGGCTCGCGGCCTGCCGAAAGCCTGCCGTGCAGCAGCGCGACGCGTTCGCGCATGCCGACCAGACCGTATCCGCCCGATCCGCCCGCCGGACGATGAGTCTGCCCGCTGCCGTTGTCGGTCACCCGCAAGTGCAGTTCGCCGCCCACGACCTCGGCCAGCGCGAGCGCCTCGGTGGCGTCCGAGGCGTGCTTGCCGACGTTCGTGAGCGACTCCTGGACCAGCCGCAGCGCTGAGCGGCCGACCTCGTGCGGCAGGTCCCGCGGGAGGTTGAGCTCCAGTTTCGTCGGCACGCCGTGGTTGCCCGCCTCGACGAGCCGGTGCAGGTCGGCGGCCAGATCGGTAGTTGCCTGCTCGTTGAACTCGCCCGAACCGGCCTGTGCGTCTCCGCGCATGCTGCGGACCAGGCGGCGCATCGCGGCGAGCGCCTCGACGCCCGCGTTCTCGATCCGGCCCATCGCCTCCAGCGCGAGCTCCGGGTTCTTCTCCCCCATCATCCGCGCGGCCTGCGCCTGCACGACGATCCCGGTCACGTGGTGCGCGACCACGTCGTGCAGCTCCCTGGCCAGCGCCATCCGCTCGGACGTCTGCGCGTCGGTGACCGCCGATTTCACCACCTGCGCGCGCTCGGAATCGCGGGAACGCAGGTAGAGGCCGATCGCGATGGCGATGCCGAGCAGCAGGACCGCGACGGTGGCGAGCATGCCGAGCGTCGCCGGGTCGGTGAGCAGCCGGCCGGTGCGGTACTGGCTGAAGTTCAAGATCGTGCCGACCGCGACCACGCCGGACAACAGCGCGATCCGCGGCCACGCCCGGGCGAGCGGCACCGCGCGCACGACGTTCACGACCACGCCGAAGGCGGCCACGATCTGGGTCGGCGGGATGCCGCCGAGCAGTTGGTAGCTGTGGCTGGGATGCAGGAACGGCGTCGCGAGCGCGGACAGCAGGAGGATCCCGGCCACCACCAGGATCGCGTCACGCGGGCGGCGCGGCGACAGCGCGGTCACCGCGGCGGCGCCGATCGAGCAGGCCAGCAGCGGGAAACCGCGGCTGCCGCTTTCGTAGGTGTAGCCGAATTCGATCAGCACGCCGACGCCGAGCATGCCGATCAACGGCCACTGGCCACGCACCAACTCGGTGAACCGGTGCATAGTGCGCAGGCGTTCCACCGTTGCCGGATCGCGTTCGCGGCGCGGGCGGCCGACCGCGCCGGTGATCACCGTCCCGACGAGGAACAGGAACCCGAACAGCAGGGTCTGCGCGATGCTGCTGCTGGACAGGTCGCGGTAGGAGCCGCGGCCGAAAGCCGCGGTGAGCGCGCCCATCACCAGCGCGCTGATCACCGCGAAGGCGACCCCGGGGCGGGCCCGGCGGGCGAGGAAATAGACCATCTCGATCCCGGCGACGAACTCGGTGACGGTCAGATTGGCCAGCACGCTGGAGTAGGTCGGGACGGCGAGATAGCGGATGACGAAGGTGCAGAACATCAGCGTCAGCGCGCCGAATACGCCCGCCACCGCCGCGCGTTTGCGGGCCCAGAACGCGCACGCCGCCATCGCGAAAACGCCGGGGAACAGGCCGAGGTCGACGAATCGCGGGCCGACGTTGTCGAGTGCCGCGTCGGTGACGAACACGACGTCGAACGCCAGCGCGGCGAGCAACACGAGCACGGACATGTCGAGGCGGCGGGCGAGTTCGGTCGCCCGCGCGGCAAGCGTTTTCGACGGCGGGGAGTGCGGCACACCGTGACGGTAGATGATTCGCGCCCGTGCGCACCTTGGCCACGTGGTTCGTCGCCATCGGCCGATCGGCCGATGGCGGCCACGCGGTTACCGGCCGTCTGCCCGAAGTGGACCTTTGCTCGAATCCGCGAAGCTGCCTTCCGTCGCAGTCGAAGACGAATGACGGAAACAGGGAGAGAGCTGGCGGATGACGAATCCACAGTGGAGCGCAGGACCGGTGTTGTCGGGGCGCGGGCTGGTGAAGCGCTACGGGCAGCAGCACGCGCTGGCCGGAATCGACATCGACGTCCAGCCGGGGGAAGCGATCGCCATCGTCGGCCCGTCCGGATCAGGCAAAACCTCGCTGCTGCACGTGCTGGCGGGCATCCTGCGCGCCGACAGCGGCGAAATCTGGTTGCAGGGACAGCGGGTCGACCAGTTCGGCGAAAAGCGGCGCAGCGAACTGCGGCGCACCGAATTCGGTTTCGTCTTCCAATCCGGAATGCTCGTCTCCGAACTGACCGCGGAAGAGAATGTCGCACTTCCGTCGCTGCTGGCCGGCGGAACTCGCGGCGAAGCGATTGCCGCGGCGCGGGAATGGCTCGGCAAACTCGGGTTGTCCGGCAAGGAAGCCCGCCGTCCCGGTGAGCTTTCCGGCGGCGAGGCGCAGCGCGTGGCGATCGCCCGTGCGCTCACTCACCGGCCGAAGGTGATCTTCGCCGACGAGCCGACCGGCGCCCTCGACACCCGCACCGGCCGCGAGACGATGGACGCGCTGCTGGCCGCCGCACAGGCGTCCGGCGCCGCTGTGCTCGTGGTGACCCACGACCGGGAACTCGCCGAATCGATGCCGCGCACCGTGGCGATCCGCGACGGCCTGATCGCGACGAGGCTCGCGGCATGAACCCCTTCCAGCTCGCCCTGCGGGTGCTGCGCGGCGACCGGCGGACCCGCACCTCGGCGATCCTCACCGCGGTCGGCGTCGCCGTCGCGACCGGGCTCGTCCTGCTGCTGGCGACCCTGCCGTACGCCACTCAGGCGCGCGAGCAGCGGGCGCTGTGGCAGAGCAGCGGCCGCTACGACTCCGGCCAGCAGAACGCCCTGCTCGTCAACTCCTCCAAGGACTACTTCGACGGCAAGCAGGTCGCCCGCGTCGACATTGCGGTCACCGGCCCGACCGATTCGCTGCGCCTGCCGCCGGGCATCCCGCAGCTGCCTGGCCCCGGCGAGACGATCGTGTCGCCCGCGCTCGGGAAACTGCTCAACTCCACTCCCGCTGACCAATTGGGGAACCGCTTCGGCAAGCCGGTCGCCGCTTTCGGCGACGAGGCGCTGCGGTATCCGGAACAGCTCGTCGCGCTCGTCGGGCACAGCACGCAGGAGATGCGGCCGTACGGGCACAAGGACCTGCCCGGTCAGGACGCGTTCCCGGCCGCGGCCTTCCCCGGGGGACAGGGGCATCCGGACGGTCTGCTGACGGTGTTGTCCTGGGTCGGCATCATCGTGCTGCTCGTGCCGAGCCTGGTGCTCGTCGCGTCGTCGGCCCGGCTGACCGCTGCCCGCCGCGAACAACGGCTCGCCGCGATCCGCCTTGCCGGTGCGACCCCCGGCCAGGTGACCGCGATGGTCGCCGCCGAAACGGGACTGTCCGCGGGCGTCGGCGCGCTGCTCGGCCTGCTGCTGAGCCCGGCGCTGCGCGGCTTGGCCACCTTCGTGCCGTGGGACGGCGGGACCTGGCTGGCGTCGGACTTCGCGCTGCCGGTCGGGCTGACCGTGCTCGCCGTGCTGCTGGTCCCGGTGCTGGTCGTGCTCGCCGGGGTGCTCGGCCTGCGGCGAGTGGTGCGCACGCCGCTGTTCGCGAGCGGCGGGCACACCGTGAAACCGTTGCGCTGGTGGCGGTTGCTCGCGCTGCCCGCTGCCGGATTGTTCTTCTTCTACACCGTTTTCGGCGCGCGGGGCGGCGGCAGCAGCAACCTGGTTCTGTTCGGCCTGTTGCTGGTGGTCGGTTCGGCGATGGTGGTCGGACCTTGGGTGACCTCAGCGGTCGGCGGCACGTTCGTGCGGGCCTGGCGGCGGCCGTCGTCGCTGCTGGCCGGACGTCGGCTGCGCAACGACCCGAAGGGTTCTTACCGGGCCTCGGCGGGGATTGTGCTCGCTGTGTTCACCGGGTCGATGGCGCTCACCCTGCTGCCGTCGATCGAATCCCTCGCTGGCGGCGGCCGCCAGTACGTGGACTCGGCGCTGTACGTCGACGTCACCGCGAACCGGGCTCCCGAGGCGACCGAGCGGACCAACGCAACGCTCGCGAAAGCCGGACTGTCCGAACGCGTCGTCCCGGTGGCCAGCGTCTACGTGATGCAGGGCGAGGGGAACTACCGGTCGATGCAGCGCGCCTACGTCATGTCCTGCGCCGACGCCGCCAAGCTGACCCGGCTCGGGATCACGCAGCAGGACTGCAAGCCCGGCGTCGGGCTGTACACGCCGTACCAGCTGGACACCGGCAATCTGCGGGTCGCGCGGTTCGGCGGCGACGACAGCACCGGCATCCCGCTCGGCGCGGTCAAGACGGGCACCTATCACCCCGAAAAGCACAACAGCTTCGGCGAATACGTGATCGACCCGTCCGCGGTGCCGGCCGGCATCAAACCGAGCCAGGTCACCCTGGTCGTGCCGACCGCTGAGGCGAACCGCGAGGCCGTGCGGACCGCGCTGGTGCCCAACGCGGTCGGTGAGGAGATCGGCAGCCGTGAGCAGTACCTCTACGGACAGCAAGTGCAGCTCAGCGACCTGCGCCGGGTCACCGTGATCGGCCTGATCGCGGCAGGCATCCTCGCCGGCTGCAGCGCCGCCGTCGCGACCGCAGGCTCGGTCATGGACCGCCGACGGACGTTCGGCGCCCTGATGGCGGCAGGCACGCCGGTGCGGGTGCTTTCCCGGGCGCTGCGCATGGAAGCCGCGCTACCGGCTTTGGTGGCGACCATCGGTGCGGGCGTGACCGGTGTCGTGGTGGGCCTGGGACTGTTCATGGCGACGATGGAACGGGGGTCGGTCGTGTTCAGCCCGTGGATCGCCGCACCGGTGGTGCTCGGAATCGGGGTCGCACTGCTCGGCGCGTCGGTCTGCACGCCCGCCCTGAAGCGGGTCCAGGCGGAACCACTGGCCGACGAATAGCTGGCGGCCGCCCCTCGTCGGGGGAGGGGCGGCACCGGGGGTGAAGGAAACGAAGGGCCGTTGCCGGGGATGGGAACCCGGTGACGGCCCTTCGTCACTTCGCTCGCTTCACCGACCGCCCAGCCTCGCGCGCCGCCAACCCGCCCCAATGCCACATTGGGTGCGCTCAACGCACCGAATGCCACATTGGGTGCATCTGACGCACCCAATGTGGCATTGGGGCGCTTCAGAGCAGAACCAGTGCATGGTCCCGCCGAGGTCAGGCCCAGCGCGTCAGCGCAAGATTCATCCGAGCCCAGGCTGCGATGGGCCCAAGAGCAAGCCCAAGATCAGCGCTTCTCGAAGATCAAGTCGTGCGAAACCCGCCCCTCCCGGTCCGCCCGCTGTTCGAACTTCGTCACCGGTCGCCACTCCGGCCGGGGTGCCCACCCGCCAGGCTCATCCGCATACCGGTTCCGCAGCGCAGGCTCCGCCGAGCACACCTCGAGCATCTGCTCCGCGTAGTGCTCCCAGTCCGTCGCCATGTGGAACGTCCCGCCCGGTGCCAGCCGGGACGCGATCAGCGCCACGAACTCAGGCTGCACGATCCGCCGCTTGTGGTGGCGCTTCTTCGGCCACGGGTCCGGGAAGAACAACCGCACGCCGGACAGCGTGCCGGGCTCGACATGGGACGTCAGCAGGACCACCGCGTCACCGTGCATCAGCCGCAGGTTCGTCACGCCGAGCTTCTCCGCGCGCAGCATCAACTGCCCGAGCCCAGGGTCGTACACCTCGGCGGCCACATAGTTCAGCTCCGGCGCGGCGGCGGCCAGCTGCGAGGTCGTCTCGCCCATGCCGGAGCCGATCTCCAGCATGACCGGCGCTTCGCGGCCGAACCACTCGGTGAAGTCGACCGGTCCGGCAGGCAGCTCGGACACCGTCCGGCCGAGCCTTGGCCAGTGTTCTTCCCAGGCTCGCTGCTGGCCGACGGTCATCCGTCCGCCGCGTTTGACGTAGCTGACCACGCTGCGCAGCCGTGGCTGGTCCTCGTTTTCCACGAAGACAACATACGGGCGGGTCAGCGGACCGCTTCGAACTCCCCGAGCCGGGAGCGCAGTCCGGCCAGTCCGGCGACCGCCACCGGCTCCGGGGCGCGGGCGGAATGCGCGGGCAGCACGTCGATCCAGCCGTCGTGCCGGTCGGTGTTCAGCACGGTCGTCGGGATGGAATGGCCGGACTTGCCGCGTTCGGACGGCATGAATTCCCAGTACCCGGATTCGCCGTCGGCCGCCCACGGCACGAACTCCCAGCCCATCCGCTTGCCGAGCAGCTGCGCCACCCGGTCCTCGATGCGGAAGCCGAGTTCGCGCGATTCGAGCCGTCCGCTCGCGACCGCGCGCAACCACCAGGGCGCGGGCAGTGAATCATCGGTTCCGCTCGCCCGCCGGTACAGCCCGAGCACCGCGTCCTCGGGGGCGCGGTGCACCCACGCCTGGCGCAGTTCGGCGGGCCGGGTCGCGGGCAGCGCGAATCGCGGCAGTTCGATCGCCTGGGACCATTCGAGGTCCAGCATCGGCTCGAGCCGGGGGGTCGGTACCGCAGCGTCGCGGGAAAGGAGTTCCTGATCAACGTCCACCGTCACGGTTCACCTCCGGAGAGCTGAGACGGGGCTCTGCTGTGAATATCCGTGGCTTTCCGACAGTATGTCCGCTCCCTGTGAGAGAAGCCACACCGGTTTACGTGAATTTAATCCGATTGCCCGCCACGCAATCGGGAATGTGCACGTGCAGGTCAGGCGTCCCGCCGATTCGCGGTCGCCACGCCCGCGGCGAACAACACCACGCTGATCGCCGCGAAATACGCGAGATAACCCCACGGGCCGAAAGGCGGTGACAGTTTCAGTGTCGTCCTCGTGAAATCGCCACCGGCGAACTGCGAGGCGGCGTAGAACGGCATCCACTGGTAGAGATCGCTGCCGATCTTGGGAATCAGCAGCACCAGGCCCTCGACCAGCTGGGTCCACACGAGCACGATCGCCAGCGTCAGCGCGGAACTGCGCAGCAGCAGGCCGACGCCGACGCCGAGCAGTCCGGTCAGCGCGAACGTCAGGATCTGGCCGAACACGATCCGCCAGTCCGCTCCGGAGTGCAGGCTGAGGTCCGCGTCCGGCCGCACGAGGTGCGCCATTCCCCACGAGCCGACGCCGGCGAGCAGGCCCAGCACCGCGCAGGCCGCGAACACCACGGCGCCCTTGGCGAGCAGCGCGGGCGTGCGCGTCGGCACTGCTTGAAAAGTCAACCGCAGGGTGCCCCAGCTGAAGTCGGCGGTCGCGGCGAGCACCGCCAGCACCAGCGCGACCGTGCGGCCGGTGCTCGTGGCGAGCTGAGTGTTGCTCACGTCCGCGGTGATTTCCGCTCCGGAAAGCCCGAGGAACAACGCGGTGAACGCGATCGGCGCGGCCACCGCGATCAGCGCGCACCACCACGGCGCGCGAGTGCTGAAAAGCTTGATCCGTTCCGCCCGCAGCAGATTCACCGCGCACCTCCACTGGTGAATTCGGCCGCCTGGCCGGTCAATTCGAGGTAGGCGTGTTCGAGCGAACCGGCCAGCGGGCTCAGCTCGTGCAGCGTGGCGCGCGCGGAGTAAGCCAGTTCGCCGATCGCGTCACTGTCCATTTCGGACACCAGGAACGCACCGGAATCCTCGGTGAAAACCGCGCGTGCTTCGGTGAGCGCTTTTCGCAGCGCGTCGGCGTGCGGCGTGCGCACCCGGACGCCGCGCGAACCGGCGCGGGCCACGAAATCGGCCATGGTGCCTTGATAGATGAGCTGGCCGCGGCCGATCACCACGAGATCCTGCGCGGTCTGCTCCATCTCCGGCAGCAGGTGGCTCGACACGAACACCGTGCGGCCTTCCGCGGCGAGCCCGTGCAGCAGCTGGCGCACCCAGTGCACGCCTTCGGGGTCGAGGCCGTTCACCGGTTCGTCGAACAGCAGCACCCGCGGATCGCCGAGCAGCGCGCTCGCGATCCCGAGCCGCTGCAGCATGCCGAGCGAGAACGTGCCCGCCCGCTTGCGAGCCACCGCGGACAGTCCGACGAGATCCAGCACCTCGTCGGCGCGCCGGTCCGGCAGCCCGTTCGTCGCGGCGAGGAACCGCAGGTGCTGGCGGGCGGTGCGGCCCGGATGCCGCCACGTCGCGTCGAGCAGCGCGCCGACCGTGCGCAGCGGATCGGACAGCTGCCGGTACGGCTTTCCCTCGATGTGCGCGGTGCCCGCGGTGGGCGCGTCGAGCCCGAGCAGCAGCCGCATCGTGGTGGATTTGCCCGCCCCGTTCGGGCCGAGGAATCCGGTGACGCGACCGGCTTCCGCGGTGAACGTCAGGTCCCGCACCGCGACGGTGTCGCCATAGGACTTGGTGAGTCCAGTCGCTTGGAGCACGCCGTCCCCCTTCTCGTGGACCCGAACTCTACCGAAACGAAAAGATCCGGGCCGCCCCCCGAAAGGCGACCCGGATCTTGTTCCCCTTTTCCCCTTTTCCCCTTGTTCGGCTGGTCCGGCCCCCGCCTGACTCGTCCGAACGCCCCTGTGGGTCTTTACGCGTCGCGCTTCTTCGCGACGCCGATCGCGATGGCCAGCAGCACCACGGCCACGCCGGCGAAGTAGGCCAGCGAGCCCCACTGCGACAGCACCGCGTCCGGCAGGCCCGGTCCTCGCGAGGAAGCCGAACCGCCGAGGAAGCGCTCCGCGACGTTGAACGGCATCCACTGGTGGATCTTCGGGCCGACCGTCGGGATCAGCTGCACGAGGCTTTCCACCGCCAGCACGTAGATCAGCAGCAGCGAGAGCGCCCCGGCGCTGTGCCGGATCAGCGTGCCGACCGCCACCGCGATGACCGCGGCGAAAGCGAACACGACGCCGACTCCCGCGACGTTGATCCAGTCCGCGGAGGTGTTCAGCGCCACCGAGTCCGACGGGCGGATCGCGTAGCCGAGCGCCCACGCGCCGAAGGCGGCGATCTCGCCGATCACGAACGACAGCAGCGCGACGACGGTGGCTTTGGCGACGAGCACCGAACCCCGGTGCGGCACCGCCTGGAACGTGGTGCGGATCGTGCCGAAGCGGTATTCGGTGGTCACCGCCAGTGCCGCCAAGACCATGATCACCGCGATGCCGAACTGGTGTCCGACCTGGGTGCTGGCGACGGTGAGCGGCTCCCCGCTCGGGGCGGCGCCCGCCATGAGGCCGGCGAATCCGATGGTGAGGGCCAGCGCGATGAGGGCACACCACCACGGCGACCGGGTGGTGAAGAGCTTGATGCGTTCGACCGCGAGCAAAGTCATGATGTTTCTCTTCCCAACGAGAGTGTGGTCAGCGGATGGCCGCGGCCTGCTGCGCCTCTGCCTCGAGCCCGGTGTGGTACTCGACGGAGTCGCCGGTGATCTGCATGAAGGCCTGCTCGAGCGAGCCGGTCTGCGGGCTCAGCTCGTGCAGCACGAGGTTCGCCGAAGCGGCGATCTCGCCGATCTTCGCACTGTCCATTCCGGACACGATGAGCGCTTCGCCGGAATCGGTCACCTGCGCGCTGGCGGAGATCAGCTGCTGGCGCAGCGCCGGAAGCTGCGGCGAGCGCACCTTCACGGTGTTCTCCGCGGCCCGCGCCACGAATTCCTCAGTGGTGGACTGCGCGATCAGCTGGCCCTTGCCGATGACCACGAGATCGGTCGCGGTGAGCGCCATCTCCGAAAGCAGGTGGCTCGACACGAACACGGTCCGGCCCTCGGCGGCGAGGCGCTGCATGAACTTCCGGATCCAGAGGATGCCCTCCGGGTCGAGGCCGTTCACCGGCTCGTCGAACAGCAGCACCTCCGGGTCGCCGAGCAGTGCGGCGGCGATCCCCAGCCGCTGCGACATGCCGAGCGAGAACCCGCCCGCCCGCTTGCCCGCGACGCTGGTGAGGCCGACGGTGTCGAGCACCTCGTCCACCCGCGCCGCCGGGATCCGGTTGGACCGGGCCATCCACTGCAGGTGCGCGCGGGCCGAGCGGTTGGGGTGCACCCATTTCGCGTCGAGCAGCGCGCCGACCGTGCGCAGCGGTTCCTTCAGGTCGTGATACAGCTTCCCGCCGATCCGGACCTGGCCCCCGGTCGGGTTGTCCAGGCCGAGGATCATGCGCATCGTCGTGGACTTGCCTGCGCCGTTCGGACCGAGGAATCCGGTGACTTTCCCCGCTGCCACGCTGAACGACAGGTTGTTCACCGCGAGCGTGTTCCCGTAACGCTTGGTGAGACCTGTTGCCTCGATCATCCCCTGCTCCCTCTACGGCGGTGCTGACGGAATTCATCCTGTCTCAGCTCGGCCGTTTTCGCGTCATCCCGTGGACCGAACCGGCTACCCGACCTGAGTAGTACTCAATCGTGTCGCAGGGTTGAGCGCGATGGGGGATGTCCCTGAGCCGACCCTGAACTTTGCCCGAACCGCCAAGACCCCGCTACGAAATCCGCAGCGGGGTCCGGTGTGGACACTATCCGAATTGGACGCTTCAGCCGATCCCCGGCCGGGCGAGCCCGGTCTCGTACGCGAGGACGACCGCCTGCACCCGGTCGCGCAGGTCGAGTTTCGACAGGATCCGCCCCACGTGTGTTTTCACCGTAGCCTCGGAAAGGAACAACGTCTCGGCGATTTCGATGTTCGACATGCCTTTCGCGATCAGCACGAGCACTTCGCGTTCGCGGTCGGTCAGCACGTCGAGTTCGGCCGGATCGCGCATTTCCGCGCCGCCGGAGCCGACGAACCGGTCGAGCAGCCGGCGCGTGACCGAGGGCGACATCACCGCGTCGCCCTCGGCGACCGAACGCAGCGCGGACACCAGGTAGTCCGGCTGGGTGTCCTTGAGCAGGAAGCCGGACGCGCCGCCCTGCAGCGCGGCGTAGACGTACTCGTCGAGGTCGAAGGTGGTCATCACGAGCACCCGCGCGGTGCCGGCCGCGACGATCTGTTTCGTCGCCTCGACGCCGTCGAGCACCGGCATCCGCACGTCCATCAGCACGACGTCGGGCCGCAGTTCCGCGGCCATCCGCACGGCTTGCGCGCCGTCGCCGGCCTCCCCGACCACGTCGATGTCGGCCTGCGCGCCCAGCACCATCCGGAACCCGACGCGCATCAGTTCCTGGTCGTCGACGACCACCACTCGGATCACGAGTTCAACCTAACCGGCAGCACCGCTCGCACCTGCCAGCCACCGCCGGCGGCGGGGCCCACCTCCAGAGTTCCGCCGTACACGTTCGCCCGCTCCCGCATCCCGATCAGCCCGTTCCCGCCCGCGACCGACAGCCGCGGCGCCGGCTGCCGAGCCGTCGCGGTCGATCCCGCTGCGGAGGTGCCGCCCGCGCCGACCTGTTCCAGCCGCCGGGCCCGCCCCGCGCCGTCGTCGCGCACGAGCACCTCGACCTGGTCGCCGGTCCGCTGCACCCGCACCGCGGCGCTGGCCCCGGCACCGGCGTGCTTGAGCGTGTTGGTGAGCGATTCCTGGACGATCCGGTAAATCCCGAGCGACACCCCGGCGGGCAGTTCGTCCAGTCCGTCGCCGAGGACGAGGTCCACCGGGACGCCCGCGGCGCGCATCCGTTCGGCGAGGTCGCCCAGCGCGGTCGCGTCCGGCTGCGGCACCCGCGGTTCGTCGTCGCCGCGGTCGTTGCGCAGCACGTCGAGCAGCCGGCGCAGTTCGCCGAGCGCGCCGCGGCCGGTTTCGGAAATCGTCCCCAGCGCGCGTCCGGCCAGCTCCGGATTGGACTTCAGGGCGAGCGCCGCGCCGTCGGCCTGCACGACCATCACGCTCACCGAATGCGCCACCACGTCGTGCAGCTCCCTGGCGATCCGGCCGCGCTCCTCGGCCACCGCGATGCGCGCGGCCTGGTCGCGTTCGGTCTCCAGCAGATGCAGC
This sequence comes from Amycolatopsis sp. NPDC003676, assembly GCF_053587275.1. Lineage (NCBI taxonomy): Bacteria > Bacillati > Actinomycetota > Actinomycetes > Pseudonocardiales > Pseudonocardiaceae > Amycolatopsis > Amycolatopsis sp. NPDC003676. Next base: position 24,964 of record NZ_JBSFNS010000015.1, on the reverse strand, counting down.
CGGGCTTCGAGTTCGCGCTGGTAGGCGCGGCGGGCGTACATGAACTCGCCGAGCAGCCAGCAGAAGGCGATGGTGAAGGCGCTGAACAGCAACTGGGCCGCCATCGACGGCTCGGGTTTGACGATCGCGGTGACGACCATGGCCACCACGAACGCGCCGCCGTAGAGCAGGCCTTGCTTGCGTCCGACGTAGACCTGGACCGAGTAGAGGCTGATCGCGAGCGCGGCCAGACCGGAAACTCCGAGGTCCAGCGCGCTGTGCGCGAACGAAATCACGTACACGAGGTACGCGGCGAGCACCGGCCGTTTGCGGCGGAAGACGAGCGGCGCGACCACGGCGAGGTCGATCGGGACCGCGACGAACCAGTCCGGGCCGGGCAGTTCCGGGTCGATGCCGCCGGTCGCGAACACCAGGATGTCGAACGCGGCGAGGAACAGCGCGAGCAGCGAGTCGCCCACCATCGGGTGGGCACGCATCCAGAGGCTGAGCCGTCGCACGACTCAACAGTAGGTCGCGCGGCTGGCGGGCGCGTCGGTCGCGGGTAGCACCTTCGGTGCGACCGAAGGATGACCGGCATGCGACGATTCCCGCACGGGTGAGGGAACGAGCCGGAAGGGGGCCGGGGCGGTGACGGCAGCGGCGGAACGGGGACGGCTCGCCGGCCCACTGTCCGCGTCGGTGGCGGAGCTGTGCCACCGGCTGCGGTCCCAGGTGTCGCCGCGCACGGCCGCCGGGTTCGCCGAGGTGCTGCGCCGGCTGGGCGCGCCGCTGCAGGTGGCGGTCGCCGGGCGGATCAAATCGGGCAAGTCGACGCTGGTCAACGCGCTGATCGGACGGCTGGTCGCGCCCACCGACGTCGGCGAGTGCACGCGGCTGGTCACACGGTTCCAGTACGGCACGGTCGACCGGGTCGAGGTGGTGTTCCTCGACGGCCGCAAGCAGGTGCTGCCGTTCGCCGCGGACGGATCGATCCCGGCCGAGCTGGGTGTCGACATCTCCGAGGTGTCGCACCTCGAGGCGTACTTGACCAACGCGGTGCTGCAGGACATGACGGTGATCGACACTCCGGGTCTCGGGTCGCTCGACGCGGCGTCGGTGTCGCGGACCGAGCAGTTGCTGGGCGCGGCCGAGCAGGACGAGGGCTCCGACGACCTCGACGACACCTCGCGCAACGCTGTCGCGGGCGCCGAGGCCGTGCTGTACGTGGTGACCCAGGGCGTGCGCGCGGACGATCAGCAGGCGTTGGCGGCGTTCACCGCCGCGACCGCGAGCCGCGAAGCGGGGCCGGTCAACGCGATCGCAGTGTTGAACAAGGCGGACACGGTCGTCGCGGAATCTGTCGAAGGCTCCGGCGGAGACGTTTGGAAAGCCGCGCAACTGCTTGCCGAGAAACAGGCCGCGACGCTGAAGCCGCGGGTCGCGGACGTGCTTCCGGTGATCGGCCTGATCGCCGAATCGGCCGAGTCCGGCGGGTTCACCTCCGCGGACGCCGAAGCGCTCGGCCAGCTCGCCGCGCTCGACGACGACATCCTCGAAACGATGCTCATCGCGGCCGACATCTTCACCAGCTGGGAGTGCGACATCCCGACCGGGATCCGGTTGCGACTGCTGGAGAAGCTCGATCTCTTCGGAATCCGTTGTGCGGTGGACGCGATCCGCGCGGAACCGGAGATCACCGCGGGAGCGTTGCGCCGCAAGCTTCTCGATATCTCCGGACTCGACGCGGTCCGCCGCCGCCTGTCGATCGTCTTCGCCGCGCGCGCGGACGGGATCAAGGCGGCGGCCGCGCTGGCGTCGGTGACCGCGTTGGCGCACACGTCCGGCGACCCGGGCGAACGGCAGCGCGTGCACGACGCGATCGAGGTGCTGCTGGCGCGTCCGGAAGCACATCAGTTGCGGCTGCTGGAGGCGTTGACGCTCGTCGCGTCGGGGGCGGTCGAGATGCCGGAAGACCTGGCGGAAGAGGTGCTTCGGGTCGGCAGCAACGCCGACATCGGCGCACAGCTCGGCCTTCCCGGCGCCCCGCGTCCGGAACTGGCGGCGCACGCGCTGGAACGCGCTGGCTGGTGGCGTTCTTTCGCGTCGTTCGGCGCGACTCCGGCGCAAAGCCGCGTGGCCCACGTCGTGCACCGCGCCTATTTCCTGATCTGGCAACAGATTCGCGAACAGTAAACAACTCGGCCGCGACGCGTAGGCTGAATGTCGTGCGGCTGGAGGACACCACCTCGTGGCGGGTGAACTGGGGGAGCGACCACGACGTCGACGTGGCGTTGTTCCTCCGGGACGTGCTCGCGCTCTCGATCGCTGACGGCCAGCTGCTCCCGCCAGTGGAGCCCGCGGTCCCGGTGCACGTCCCGCCCGCCCTCGACCGCGCGGCGGTGCAGGTGCAGTGGGAACCGTGGTGGAACGGCCTGCTGAGCTTCCTGCGCGAGCGCGGTTCGGCCCGCACTCGCCGCAAAAGCCCCGCTCCCGGCGACGGTTCGGCGATCGACCTCGCGGCACAGCACTTCGCCCCGGCCGCCGCTGAACACTTCGCAGCGGCACGCCGCCCGGTCTCGTCCGGCTTCCATCGCCGCCAGATCCTCGCTGGCGAACGCCTCGGCCGCTTGGTCCGCGAAACCGAAGTCGAGCTGGGCCGCCGCGCCCGGCCGTTCCGGCTGTCGGTGCTGGAGATCCCGGTCGCGGGCCGGGTGTGGCTGCGGACGGCGGAGCACCAGGTGCTGGTCTCGTCTCGGCTGGCCGCGGATGTCCCGGCGCTTGATGCGGCCATGCGCTCGCTGATCCACGAACTCGCCTGAAACAGCCCCAATGTGGCATTGGGTGCATCTGACGCACCGAACGCCACATTGGGTGCATCTGACGCACCCAATGCCACATTGGGGCGCTCGACCAGGCCGGACATTGATAAACCGAGTGCGCGGTCTAATATTGCTCCCATGGAGACAACGGTCGACGAACCGGCGTGGCTGCGCCGTGGGTCCTGGCTGGCCTGCCCGGTCGGCGGGGCGCTGCTGGGCTGGGGGGTGCAGGCGCTCGCCGACTGGATCGCGTCGTTGCCGTGGTTCCCGGTGCAGGGCCCGTTCCGGCTGCTGCACCAGATCCCGCAGCCATGGCGATTGATCGGCGCGATCGTCGTCGGCGTGCTGCTCGGAGTGGCGTTCGCCTGGATGTGGGCGTGGGACCGGCTGATCGTCACGGTGTCCGCCACCCGCGTCACGCTCGAACGACGGGAGCGGCGCCGGCGCATCGACACTCCCCTCACCGCCGTGTTCGTGGACGACGGCAAGCTCGTGCTGCTCGGCGAAAACGACCGGGAGATCGCCCGCGAGAAGACGGACCTGCCCCGGCGGCAGTTGGCCGAGGCGTTTACGACCCACGGCCGCCCGTGGCTCGACGAACCGCCGCCTGAGCGATGATGTCCCAGTGGTGAGGACGGTCGATCCCGAGAAGCACGCGGCGAAACGGCGCGCGATTCTCGACGCGGCAGCCGGGTGCTTCGCGCGCGACGGCTTCGAAAAGACCTCCACCGCGGACATCTGCCGCGCCGCCGGGATCAGCTCCGGCAGCCTGTTCCACTACTTCCCCAGCAAGCGCGCGGTCTTCGTCGGCATTTTCGAGGCGGACACCGCCGACAACGAGGAATTGCTCGCCGCCGCGGTGGAAATGGCCGACCCGTGGGAAGGCGTGCTCGCCGTGGTCGCGCGGATGACGTCGGCGATCGTCCTGCCCGGCGTCGTGCGGCTGATCCTCGAAGCAGCCGCACAGGCCGCGCGCGATCCGGAGTTCAACGAGCTGATCCGCAGCAACGACGACCTCATGCGCGTCGGCCTCACGGGCTTGGTCGACCGCGGCGTCCGGACCGGCCGCTTCTCCCCCATGCTGTCCCCGGCCGACGCGGGAAACTGGATCGTCGCGCTGGTCGACGCCTTGCTGTCCCGCGCGAGCCTCGATCCCGACCTCGACGTCGAGCACGAGCAGGCGGTGCTGCGGCAATTGCTGACGCGGATTCTCGGCCCGTCTGAGTGATCCGCCCCCGCCGCACGCCGGGGCGCCGCAAACTGGTGGAATCACGGAGACGGCCAGGGGAGGGTCTTGATGGCGTGGTTCGGCCACGAGGAAGCAGCCGACGCGGCCGAGGCGCCGACCGGCGAGATCAGCGCGGAGGCTCTCGCGCGGATCATCGCCGAAGCGGACGGAACCGCCGCCGCGGCGGATGCGTCGGATCCCGATGTGGACCTCGTAGCTGCCCCGGGTGACCTCGAACGCGCGCTGTCCGACCGGCAGGCGCTCATCCAGCTCTGCCTGTACGCGCTGGACCGCGCCCGCAGCAGCGGCGTCGTGGAACGGCTCGAACACGGGCTCGCCGACATCGGCGTCACCGCGTTGCGCGCCGAAGGCGAACGGTTCGACCCGGCGCGTCACGAGGCGGGCGGCGCCGTGCCCACCGACGATCCGGAGCTGGAAGGCGTCGTCGCGGAGACCGAGGTCGTCGGGTTCGCCGACCAGGAGCGGCTGTTGCGCGCGCCGATCGTCACCGTCTACGCGAAGCGGGCGCAGTGACCGCACCGACGCTTCCCGCTCAAGTCCAGGCCGCTCGCGAACAGCTGCTCGGCGTCGTCCGCGAGGCTGATCCGCAGGCCGCCAAATGGGTCGAGGACCAGCGCAAGGCCCGCTCGGAGAAACCGTCCGTGGTGGTCGTCGGCGAGACGAACCGCGGGAAGAGTTCGCTGGTCAACGCCCTGCTCGCGACCCCGGGACTGTCCCCTGTGGACGCTGACGTGGCCACCGCGACCTACCTCGTTTTCGAGCATTCGCAGCAGTGGGGTGCGCAGGCCTGCTACCCCGGACAGCTGGCTTCGGTGCCGTTCGACCTGACGCAGCTGGTCGACTGGGTGTCCGCCGCGCACGAGCTGCCGCCGGGACAGCTGCCGCCGCGCTACGTCGAGGTGTCCGGCCCGGTGCCGCTGCTGGAACGGCTCACGCTGGTCGACACCCCGGGCGTCGGCGGCCTCGATTCGCTGCACGGCGAACTGGCCAAGGAGGCCGCCGCTGGCGCGACCGCGCTGGTGTTCGTGGTCGACGCGTCGGCTCCGTTCACCTCCACCGAGCTGCAGTTTTTGCGCGAGGTCGCGGACCGCGTGGAGACGGTTGTCTTCGTACTGGCCAAAACCGACGCGTTCCGCGGCTGGCGCGAGATCCTGGAAGCCGACCGGCAGCTGCTCGCCGAACACGCGCCGCGCTTCGCCGACGCGGTCTTCCACCCGGTGTCGGCACGCGTGTTCGAGACCGCCGCGAAGGCGCCGAACGAGCAGGTCGCCGCCATGCTGCGGGAGAAGTCCGGCATCGCCGCGGTGCAGGTCGCACTGCAGGAACTGCTGGTCGGCCGGTCGATGATGTTGAAGGAAGCCAACACGCTCCGCTCGCTTTCGAGCGCGCTGGCCGGGATCAAAGCGAAGCTGCAAGCGGAAAGCCGCGCCCTGTCGGCAGGCGAAGCGGAAGCCGAACAACTCCGTGCCCGCCGCGACGATCTCCAGTCCCAACGCCGCACTTCCACCCGCGGCTGGCAGTTGCGGTTGCGCGGCGAAATCCAGCGCACGCGGGTCGAGGTCGGCCACGAGAGCAGCCGGGAAATGCGCGAGGCACAGGCGCAGTTCCGCCAACGCATTGACGCGGCCAAGCGAGACGAGCTGGCCGCGCTGCCGCAAGAAGTGGACATCGCGCTGCAGACCGCGTCGCAGCGAGTGTCGATGCAGCTGTCGCAACGCCTGAACCAGGTCACGAACACGGCGTTGTCGGAGCTGTTCTCCGCCGAGGAACTCGACGTGATCCGCGCCCAGTTCGCCCGCGCCGGAGGCCCGCCGGTCGTGCTGCGCCCGCCGGACAAGAAACCGCCGACGGCCGAAGACAAACTGCTGGTGTTCATGGGCATTTCCGGTGGTGTCGGCGCGGGAAAGATCGCCGCCCTGCCGCTGGCGGGAGTCGCGATCCTCAACCCAGTCGTGCTCCCGGCGACCATCGTGATCGGCCTCGGCGCGGGCTGGTGGATGGCGCGCACTCGCAAGCACGCCTCGGACAAACAGCACCTGAAGCAATGGCTGGTCGAAGCCATCGCCGACGCCCGCTCGACGCTCGACCAGCTGATCGCCGAACAACTCATCGAGGCCGAACAGCAGCTGTCGCTCGCCCTGGACGAGGCGCTGGGCCGCCGCATCGAGGCGATCGAGGCGGAGCTGAAGGAGGTGGACCAGACGATCAAGATGAGCGCGCAGGAGCGGGCGAAGAAGATCGCGATCGTCTCGAAACGCCTCAAGGACGTCACCGAAGGTCACACCCGGGCCGAGACCTTGCTGTCCCGCATCCGCACGGTCCGCGATCGGGCATGATCAGCCGGTGACGTACGGACCTGGATCTCCGCCGCCTGGACCGCAACCGCCGCGATGGGGCGCGCCGCCTGCTGGCCCGCCGCAGTGGGGAGTGCCGTCAGCCCCGCAATGGGGCGGCCCGCCCCCGGTGAACCCGGGCGGACCCGCACCACAGTGGCAGCCGCCGAAGAAACGCCGTCGCGTCGGGTTGATCATCGGGGTCTGTCTCGGCGCCGTGGTGCTGCTCGGCGGCGGCGGTTTCGCGATCTTCGTCGTCGCGACCGACGACAGCGTCGAGGTGCACCGCCCGGCAGGCGGTCCCGAGGTCGTCGTCCGGGCCTACGTCGACGCGGTCAACCGGCGCGACCCGATCGGTCTGCAGAACGTCGACTGCCACGCCTCCACCGAGTACCCGGCGACGCGGTCGGTCGAGCGCTTCGCCAAGGACAACGTCTCGATGCGCGCCGGCAAGCCGACCACTGGCCCCGGCGACGGCGCGTTCTTCGAGGTAGAGGTCAGTCGCGACGCGCATCCGCCGACGACCACCCGGCTCGATCTGAACCGTGAGGAAGCGGGGACCTGGTGCGTCTTCGTCACCGGCTCCGGGCTTCCGGTCAACTTGCCGCCGTGAGCAGGTGATCGGCTTGTGGACGGGAACCGAACCGGCCTAACGTGAGTCATACCGAGCGAAACCAGCGGCAGACCCGGCGTAATAAGGGGGACCAACCCATGTGGGTCGACGAGAGCGGCGGCACTGACGCGACCGGCCACGAGGCCTTGACCGTCCACGTCGACGGCCAGGAGTACCAGGCCGAGGTCAACTACGACACTGACCACGACGGGGTCGCCGACACCGCGGTCGTCGAGCACGACGACGGCACCGCGCAGGCGTTCGCCGACACCGATCACGACGGCGTCGCCGACCACTACGCGGTGCTCGACTCGACCGGGCACGTCGTGGACCAGGCGGTTTACGACGAGAAGACCGGCAGCTGGGTCGAATCCGGCCACGGCCAGTCCGGCTCGGACGGCACCGACACGCACTCCCAGGACACCTCGACCACCGGGCACATCCACGCCGACCTGCCGGACGGCAACGTCGACGCCGGGGTCGCCACCATCGACACCGACCACGACGGGCACAACGACACCGCGGTCGTCGAGACCAAGTCGGGCGGCACGATCGCCTTCACCGACACCAACGGCGACGGGCAGGCCGACGTCGCGGTGCAGGTCGGCGCGGACGGTTCCACCCACACCTTCGAGCACACCGGCCAGGGCCAATGGACCGAGACCGACGGCGCGAACCACGCGGTGGCGGACCCGGGCAGCGATTCGGCCTGGGGCGGCGAGGGCGCGCAGCTGCTCAGCGGCGTCGCGAAGATCGACAGCGGAACCGGGCAGTGGATCAGCCCCAACTGAGCCTTCGGTAACTGACGTCACACGAACGGGTCCGGCCGCGCGCCGGGCCCGTTTCGCTGTCTCCGGGACGCCAAAGCCCGACCCCCTCCGGGCGCAGGAAGCAAACCGGCGCCCGGCAGCGTCCGGCGAAGATCGGGACTGATCAGCCCAGCTCCGGCATCCGGCACGAATGCGACGCGGGCCACGCGGAAAGATTTTCGGCGCTGGCCCGTTCCGGTGAAACTGAATCGATTCCCTTATCGTTCTTGTGAGAGAACCGACAGGTCAGCTCTCGGTTACCTGCCGTCCATCCGGCTACAGTCGGGGAATCCCAAAACCCGCACACCGGTCTTCCGCCGGTGTGCGAAGCCATTCGGTCGCCGGCAACGAAGCCCGCACCAAGAACACTGTCGTTCGCGGTGTGGGCTCTTTTGTCGTCGGAAGTCAGGAGTAGAGATGACCGCAGTCGCCATCCCCGGACTGGACAACGCGCCGACGACGCACAGTGGCGTGCTGTCCTGGGTCCGGGAGGTCGCCGAGCTGACCACCCCGGACCGCGTGGTGTGGGTCGACGGGTCTGACGAGGAAGCCGCCCGGATCAACCAGGAGCTGGTCGACGCCGGCACCTTCGTGAAGCTGGACGCGAAGCCGAACTCCTACTGGGCCACCTCGGACCCCGGCGACGTCGCGCGGGTCGAGGACCGCACCTTCATCTGTTCGAAGGAAGAGAAGGACGCGGGCCCGACGAACAACTGGGTGGCCCCGGCCGAGATGAAGGCCACCATGACGGAGCTGTACCGCGGCTGCATGGCCGGCCGCACGATGTACGTCATCCCGTTCTGCATGGGCCCGCTCGGCGACGAAAACCCCAAGCTGGGCATCGAAATCACCGACTTCGCCTACGTCGTCGCGTCGATGCGCGTGATGACCCGCGCCGGCAAGGCCGCGCTGGACAAGTTCGTCAAGCCCGACGGCACCGAGGCCGAGTTCGTGCCCGCGCTGCACTCGGTCGGCAAGCCGCTCGCCCCGGGCGAGAAGGACGTCGCCTGGCCGTGCAACGAGACCAAGTACATCTCGCACTTCCCGGAGGAGCGGCTGATCTGGAGCTACGGCTCTGGCTACGGCGGCAACTCGTTGCTGGGCAAGAAGTGCTACTCGCTGCGCATCGGCTCGGTCATCGCCCGTGACGAGGGCTGGCTCGCCGAGCACATGCTGATCCTCAAGCTGATCTCGCCCGAGGACAAGGTCCACTACGTCGCGGCGGCGTTCCCGAGCGCCTGCGGCAAGACCAACCTCGCCATGCTGCAGCCGACCATTCCGGGCTGGCGCGCGGAGACCCTCGGCGACGACATCGCGTGGATGCGCTTCGGCGAGGACGGCCGCCTGTACGCGGTGAACCCGGAGTTCGGGTTCTTCGGCGTCGCGCCGGGCACCGACAACCACACGAACCCGAACGCCATGCGCACGATCGAGAAGGGCAACACGGTCTTCACGAACGTGGCGCTCACCGACGACGGCGACGTGTGGTGGGAGGGCATGGAGAACAAGCCCGCGCACGCGACCTCGTGGAAGCACCAGGACTGGACGCCCGACTCCGAGGAGAAGGCCGCCCACCCGAACTCGCGCTACTGCGTGCCGATGTCGCAGTGCCCGATCCTCGCGCCGGAGTGGGACGACCCGAAGGGCGTGCCGATCTCGGCGATCCTGTTCGGCGGCCGCCGCAAGACGACGGTGCCGCTGGTGAACCAGGCCCGCGACTGGCAGCACGGCGTGTTCATGGGCGCGACCATGTCGTCGGAGACCACCGCCGCGGCGGTCGGCGCGGTCGGCAACGTGCGCCGCGACCCGATGGCGATGCTGCCGTTCCTCGGCTACCACGCCGGTGACTACTTCAACCACTGGCTGAACCTGGGCAAGAACGCCGACGCGAACAAGCTGCCGAAGATCTTCTACGTCAACTGGTTCCGCCGCGGCGACGACGGCCGTTTCCTGTGGCCGGGCTTCAGCGAGAACTCGCGCGTGCTCAAGTGGGTGCTCGAGCGCGTCGAGGGCAAGGGCAACGCGGTCGAGACCCCGGTCGGCTTCGTGCCGAACGCCGAGGACCTCGACCTCGAGGGCCTGTCCGAGCCGGTCGAGGACATCCAGGCCGCGCTCGAGGTGCGCAACGAGGAGTGGCGCGAGGAGCTGCCGCTCATCGAGGAGTGGTTCGCGAAGATCGGCGAGGTGCCGTCCTCGCTGCGCGACGAGCTCGACGCGCTGGCCCAGCGCCTCGGCTGACGCAGTTTGAAGAAGGGGACGTTCGCACCGGGCGGCGGACGTCCCCTTCTTCATGCGCGGAAAACGGTAGCGTGGCCGCATGGTCTCTGATGGGGAGAAGACTTTCCGGTTCGGCGTGAACATGGTGCTGCCGGGCTCGCGCGAGGAGTGGATCGCGAAGTGCCGCCGGGTCGAGGAACTCGGCTACGACGTGCTGAGCGTGGCCGACCATCTCGGCATGGCGCCGCCGTTTCCCGCGCTCGTGCTGGCCGGTGCGGTCACCGAACGGGTGCGGCTCAACACTTTCGTGCTCAACGCGCCGTTCTACAACCCGGCACTGCTCGCCCGCGACGTCGCGGGCACGGACCAATTCGTGTCCGGGCGGCTCGAACTCGGTCTCGGTGCCGGATATGTGAAAGAGGAGTTCGAAACGGCGGGAATGCCGTTTCCGAGCGCGGGCGCGCGGGTCGATCAGCTCGAACTCGCGATCAAGGAACTCCAGCGGCTGTACGCGGATCCGGAATACGCGCCGCGGCCCGCGCAATCCGGCGGTCCCCCGTTGATGATCGGTGGCCGAGGCGACCGGCTGCTTTCGCTCGCCGCCGAACATGCGGCGACGATTGCCTTCAGCGGCACGGCAAAGGTGCGTGACGGTTCGCCGCTGATGCTGGCGACCGCGGACGCGGTGGAAGAACGCACGCGGTTTGTCGCCGGGCGGCTGGCTGGCCGTGAAGCGGAATTCAACCTGCTCGTGCAATTCGTCCAGATCACTGACGACCGTGCAGGCGCATTGCGGGAAATCCACGCGCGCCTTAGCGACTCGCTCACGCTCGAAGAATTGGCCGAGGTTCCCACGGTGCTGGTCGGCACCGTCGAGGAAATCGCCGACCAGCTGGTCGCGCACCGCGCCCGGTTCGGCTTCAGCTATTTCACGGTTCTCGAACCCAACCTCGAAGTGCTGGCCCCGGTGGTGGATCTGCTGTGTCGCCGGTAGTCGACGCGCGCGGGCTCGGCGTGAAGGCCGGTGACCTGTGGCTGTTGGAAGATCTCGATTTCTCCGTCGATCCGGGCGAATGCGCGGTGCTCGTCGGGCCTAACGGCGTCGGGAAATCGACCTTGATGCGGTGTCTGTACGGCATGCAGGAACCGCAGCGGGGCCGGGTGCTGATCGACGGCGCGAAACCGGACGAGCGCAGCGTTTCCTTTCGCCGCAAGGTTTCCGTGCTCTTCGACGATTCCGACTTCTTCGCCGAACTCACCCCGATGCAGCACCTCGAGCTGCTCTCCGGCTCGTTCGGCGAGGATCTCGGCGATTTCGAAGAACTGATCGCGGACGCGGGGCTCGCTGAACGCGCCCGCGTCACCGCCGGACATTTCTCGGCCGGGCAGCGTCGCCGATTGCTGCTGTTGGGCGTCACCGCGCGACCGCATCGAGTGCTGTTGCTGGACGAACCCGAACGCGCGCTCGACACCGCGGGCAAGGAATGGCTGGTCAAGCTGATCGGCCGCTCCACCGCGGCCGGTGCGGCAGTTGTCGTTGCCACGCACCATCAACCGTTGCTGGACACGGCAGACAGCGTGCTCGAACTGTGGTGACCCGGTTGCGCGTCCCCGGCCGCAAGCGGTTCGGCGGCATCTTCAGCGGTGACAGTCCTACGTTCGTGCTGATTTTCGGCGTCGGCTTCCTGTTCACCGCCTTTTTCCGCACCGACGCCTGGCATAAATTCCTCTTTGGACCGTCCGCAGTGGACTACTCGGCGGTGCTCGGCCTGGTCACGTTGTGTGCCGCGGTGGGCTGGCGGAGCCTGCTGCGGCGCGGTTTCGTCTGGGCCGAACCGGCCGAGCTGACCTGGATGGACTTCGCCGAGGTGGACCGCCGCCGCGTCGTCGCGACCCGGTTCGCCAGCGTGCTCACCGGATTCGTGGTGGTGATCGGATATCTCGCCGCGCTGATGCTGGCGGTCGGCGGAAGTTCGCTCGACTGGTGGCGTGCAGCGGCAGCCCTCGTCGCGGGCGGCACGATCCTCGCGTTCACTACCGCGCGTCGCACCGCGTTCCTTTTCGAAGCCGCCGGACCGCTGCTCCTCGCAGTGGCCGGCGTGGTCATCGCGGCCGCTCGTCTTGACGCGACGGCGGTGCAATATGTCGGCGCGGCGCTCGCGTTATGCGGTCTGCTGCTGGCTTTCGGCGGCGAAGCAGTCAGCGGTGCCGGGCGCGCGGTGTTGCTCGACGGCTGGAACGCGCGGGTGCTGCGCGCGATGGCGGTGACGTTCCTCGACCCGATGATGATGCTGCCGGAGTCCGCGCCCGCGGGCACGTGGTCGCTGCGTGCGCCCACCGCGTTCCGGCTCGCGTGGGTCGGGATCGTCGGCCGCGCCCGGTACGCGAGCGCGGTTTTGTTAGTGGCTTTCGCGGTAGCCGTCGGCCATGTTGCTGTTCCCACTCTGCCAGGACCGGTGCTTGTCGGGATCGGCGCGTACGTCGCGCTTACTCCGTTCGGGGCCGGTCTTGGCGTGCTGTGGCGGAATCCGGGTCGCCGGAGGTGGCTGGGCTCGTCGTCGCAGGAGCTGGTGATCGCCCACGGCGTCGCGCTCACGATGGTCGGACTGATCTGGTGCGCTCTGCTCTCAGTGGCACTTTTGGCTTTGGGCACCGCGTTTTCGGCGCTCTCGTGGGTGACCGTCGTCCTGGCGGTGCTTTCAGTGTTGCGCACTGTCACGCGGCAGCCGGTCGACTACAGCAGCGCGGGTTTCGTCGACACCCCCGCCGGCCCGATGCCGGCAAACCTTATGCGGCAACTGTTCCGCGGTCCGGACCTGCTGGCGGTCGGCATCTTCGTACTGGCACAAGTCGGCTGAACGGGCGCTCCCGGGTTAGGCTCCGTGCCGACGAGAGGAGCCGAACGTGGGCGGTGGACACGCTTCCGGCATCGGCCGCAGGGCGACCTGCGAATTTCCGCCCGGATGGAGCGACGAGCAGATCATCGCGGTGGTCAAGGACGTCGCCAACGATCCGGGCGAACCCCGGCGGCAGCAGTACAACGGCCGCTGGCGCTGCGTCGGCGAACGGTACGGCGTGCGCGTGGTCGTCCTGGTCAACGGCGACGGTCTCGTGCACACCAGCTTCCCGCTGCCGGGCCCCGGCGTGGTCCGGAACCCGGACGCCGCACGAGACCCGGCGAACCCGACCGTCGCCGACCAGTCCGGCAACCGGATCAGCTACTTCGTCGACAGCGTCCTGCGCCTGCTCGCGGACCGGATGCCGCCGGAAGACCTCGAGCACTACCGCGATCTGCAGTGGTCCGGCGAATGGGAGGAACTGGCCGACACCATGGCCGCGCACTTCGAGGTCACCGGCATCCAGCTCAACCCGGACGAGTACGCGGATTTCGAGAAGCTGCTGAATTCCTTTGACCTGCCCGTCCACGACTGCCGCTACCTCAACGACCGCGAACGGGTGCTCGCCGACCTGCGCGGCTGATGCGTCACCAGGGGATGGCCCCGGCTTCGTCGAAGAACCCGCCGCGTGGCCCGTCGTCCGGCAATGTCGCGAGCTTGACCGCGATCGCCGCGCCCTGCTCGGGTGTCCGCGTTCCGGCGTAACCGTTGAAATCCGTTGCTACGTAACCGGGACAGGCGGCGTTGACGATGACGTTCGTGTCGGCGAGCGTGCGGGCGTACTGCACGGTGATGCTGTTGAGCATCGTCTTCGACGGGGCATAGGCAGCGAGGACCGGGCCGGTCCGCAGTTGCAGCGAGCCCATGTTGCTGGACATGTTGACGATGCGCGGCGACTCGGCTTTGCGCAACAGCGGCAGCATCGCGTTCGTGACCCGGACGACGCCGAAGACGTTGGTGTCGAGGACGGCGCGGACGACGTCGAGGTCGAGTGTCGTCGGATCCTGGACGCCGCCGTCGATCTGGCCGCTGATGCCGGCGTTGTTGACCAGGACGTCGAGCCGTTCGACGGCCTTGGCCGCGGCGGCGACGCTGTCTTCGGAGGTGACGTCGAGCGTGATGCCGAACGCGTCGACGCCCGCGGCGCGCAGTTCCTCGACCGCCTTCTCGCGGTTGGTTTCATCCCGCGCGCCCACCGCAACGGTGAAGCCGATCGAGCCGAGGCCGTGCGCGATGGCGAGGCCGATTCCCTTGTTCGCGCCGGTGACCAGCGCGGTCTTCGTGTCGTTCACTCCGCCCATGGTCGGCTCGGGCCTGTTTGCTGTCCAAGATCAATGAGGTCCGCTGTGATACCCACCGGGTATTACGCTGGCTTTGTGGACGACCTCGAGACCCGCGAGCTGCGCTACTTCGCCGCGGTGGCGGAAACCCTGCACTTCGGCCGCGCCGCCGAACGACTCGGGATCGCCCAGCCGCCGCTGTCCCGCGCGATCGCCCAACTGGAACGGCGGCTAGGCGTCCAGCTCCTGGACCGAAACCGCCGCGGCGTCGCGCTGACCGAGGCCGGCCGGGTGCTGCTCCGCGAATCCCGCCTGGCTCTTGCCGCAGTCGCGGCCGCCGCCCGCCGTACGCGCCGGGCCGCGGACTCGCAGTTGATATTGGCGACCAAAGCCGGTGCGTCGCACGAACTTCTGCAACGACTGCTCGACGCCCCGGACGCGCCGCCGGTCGAGATTTTGCTGTGCGAGGTCGGCGAACAGGCCGGACTGCTCCGCGACGGTTCCGCCGACCTGGCGATCGTGCACCACCCCTACGACGATCTCGCCGGGTTCGACACCGAGGCGCTGCAGACCGAGGGCCAGGTCGCGATCCTCCCGGCGGCTCACCCGCTCGCTGCCCGGGAGACGCTCACGTTGGCCGAGGTCAGCGACGTGCCGGACCTGCCGATCGCCCGCTGGCCCCTCCTCGACGGCAGCTACCCGGAAGGTCCAGGGCCGGAGGTGCGCAGTCAGTCGAAGCTCGCGCAACTCGTCGCGCTCGGCCGGACGCTGCTGGTGATCCCGGCGTCGAGCCGGGCCTGGCAGTGGCCGGAACACGTCGCGGTCCCGGTCGTCGACGCCCCGGACGTCACGACGATGCTGGCCTGGCCGTCCACCAGCCGCTCCCAGGAGGTGGCCGCGTTCGTCCGGGCCGCGGTCGCGCTTCGCGTCGGGCCTTGAGCTGTCCACAGTGGTCGCTTGCCGGGCGTGGCCGCAGTTATCCGGATCGCGGTCGCACGTCGAGTCTTGAGCTGTCCACAGTTGTCCACAGGGCGCTTGCCCGATCTGCTCGCCGACCCTGCCCCGACCGGCCGAACTCAGCGGCTCTGCCTGATCCGCCCAGGCCAGCTGCCCGATCAACCCGGGAAGCCGCGAAACCTCAGCTGGCCTGCGAAAACGCCGCCGGATCGCCGTCGCACGCGACGCGCAGCCGGTCCAGCGGCATGCCCACCGCGTCCGCGATCGCCGCGACGGTGAAGAACGCGGGCGTCGGAATCCGGCCCGTCTCGATTTTGCGCAGGGTTTCGACCGAAATGCCCGCTTCGGCGGCCACGTCGACCATGCTGCGGCTGGCCCGGGCGGCGCGCAGCACCACGCCGAGCCGCTCGCCGCGGGAGCGTTCTTCGTCGGTGAGGGGCACGCGGACCATGCCGCCCAGTTTAGCCACAGAGTTGTCCACTGCCTGTGGATAACTCTGTGCACAAGCTGCCGAACCCC
This sequence comes from Amycolatopsis sp. NPDC003676, assembly GCF_053587275.1. NCBI lineage: Bacteria > Bacillati > Actinomycetota > Actinomycetes > Pseudonocardiales > Pseudonocardiaceae > Amycolatopsis > Amycolatopsis sp. NPDC003676. Next base: position 9,292 of record NZ_JBSFNS010000015.1, on the reverse strand, counting down.
GTGGACAACCGCCGTCCGGCACAAGCTCTTGGGGCATTCGAGGCGGCCTGGTCCCGCCGATAGGGGTAGCGAACAGCTCGCTGAGGCCGCGCGGGAGCGGGTTGTCCCCGAGGTTGTCCACACCCTGGAACGTGTTCGTAGTGCTGATCGAATCGATATCGAAGTCGTATGACGGCGGGATGAGCGCGGTCTAGGGTCAGGCGGTCGCGTGTCACGTGAGTGTTAGGTGAGGTTCGATGTCCACTGCCAAACCGGGCGGTCGGGTGCGCGGGTTCCAGTTCAGTGCCTGGAACCTGCTGTTGCTGATCCCGTTGCTGATCCTGGTCACGCCGCTGTTCAACTTCGACGGGCCGCGGCTGTTCGGCCTTCCGTTCTTCTACTGGTTCCAGCTGGCGTTCGTCGTGCTGGGCGTGCTGTGCACCGGCATCGTCTACCTGGCGACCAAGGACAAGCCGCGCAACCAGGGCCAGGACGAGCTGAGCGTTGACGACTTGGACGAGGGGGACGCCCGATGAACAACATTCAGTGGGTCGAACTGATCGTCTTCGCGTTCCTGTTCGTCGTCGTCACCGTGCTCGGCTTCGTCGCCTCGCGCTGGAAAGCCGGCGGCAGCCTCGACCACCTCGACGAATGGGGCCTCGGCGGCCGCAAGTTCGGTTCGTGGATCACGTGGTTCCTGCTCGGCGGCGACCTCTACACCGCGTACACCTTCGTCGCCGTGCCCGCGCTCGTGTTCAGCGCCGGCGCACTCGGCCTGTACGCGCTGCCTTACACGATCGTCGTCTACCCGATCGTCCTGCTGCCCGCGCTGCGCATGTGGTCGGTCAGCCGTTCTCGCGGCTACGTGACTCCTGCCGACTTCGTCCGCGGCCGCTTCGGTTCGCCGACCCTGGCGTTGCTGATCGCGATCACCGGCATCGTCGCGACCATGCCGTACATCGCGTTGCAGCTGGTCGGCCTCGAAGCCGTGCTGCGCACGATGGGCATCAACGGTTCCGGCATCGTCGGGCACCTGCCGCTGCTGATCGCGTTCGTGATCCTGGCGCTTTACACGTATCAGTCCGGCCTGCGCGCGCCCGCGCTGATCGCGTTCGTCAAGGACATCCTGATCTACATCGTGATCATCGTGGCGATCATCTACCTGCCCTCGAAACTCGGCGGCTGGGACCACATTTTCAACACCGCCAAGGAAACGCTGGCCAAGCCGAACCCGAAGACGGGCAAGCCGTCCGGTTCCGTCCTGTTGACCTCGAGCAACCAGCTGCAGTACGCGACGCTGGCGCTCGGTTCGGCACTGGCGCTGTTCCTGTACCCGCACTCGCTCACGAGCGTGCTCGCCTCGCGCGGCCGCAACGTGATCAAGCGGAACATGGTGGCGCTGCCGGCTTACTCGTTCGTGCTGGGCCTGCTGGCGCTGCTGGGCTACGTCGCGATCTCGGCGGGCGTCAAGCCGCTGACGAACGCGGCTACCGGAAAGCCGGACGGCAACACGATCGTCCCGCTGCTGTTCGACTCGGAGTTCACGAACTGGTTCGCGGGCATCGCCTTCGCCGCGATCGGCATCGGCGCGCTGGTGCCCGCCGCGATCATGTCGATCGCCGCGGCGAACCTGTGGACGCGCAACATCTACAAGGAGTACATCCGCAAGGACGCGACCCCCAAGCAGGAGGCGAAGCAGGCCAAACTGGCGTCGCTGGTGGTCAAGCTGGGTGCCGTGCTGGTGATCATCCTGATCGACCCGCAGTTCTCGATCGACCTGCAGCTCATCGGCGGCGTCCTGATCCTGCAGACCCTCCCCGCGGTCGCCATCGCCCTGTACACGCGCTGGTTCCACAAGGCGGGCCTCATTGCTGGCTGGATCGTCGGCATGGGCTGGGGTTTGATCATGCTGTACGGCATCCCCAACCCGGCCAACGGAAAACTCCACTTCGGCGGCTCCGCACTGGCGATGGGCAACCTGTCGATCTTCGGCTGGCACCCGTTCAGCGGCACCGGTCTCGCCGTCGTGCAGATCTACCCCGGTTTCGTGGCCCTGGTCGCGAACATCGTGGTAGCCGCGGTGGTTTCGGTGGTCGCACGGGCCCTGAAGTGGAGCCCGGGCAACGACGAAACCGCGCCCGAGGACTACCACGCTGACGAACACGACAAGGACCTGCGCCCCATCGGCGCCCACTGAGTCCTTTTTAGACAGAGGCCCCCGCGTCGTCTTCCGGCGCGGGGGCCTCTTCTGTTTTGCCGATCATCGCCTTCGCGACGAGGTACAGCACGACCGAGTTCAGTACGTGCCAGAGGAAATGCGTGCCCGCTGGGAAATCTCCGCAGACCACGTCGTCAATGCTCCGAAACGCCAAGGACAACGCGAACACCGCGGCAGCCATGGCGAAGTCCAGCCAGTACGAGTCGCGCTTGACCCCCAGCGCGACGGCGAACCCCACGAGCCCGACGAGCGCCGGCAGATACAGCCCGCCGCCGAGTGCGCTTGACGCGACCGTGAGCGCCAGGAACGCCGGTGCGCCGAGCCAGGCCCACTTGGCTTTGGCTTTGAAGAAGACCCGGGGAAAGAGCGCGGCGTAGAACAACCCGAAGAACAAGATGGCGGCGGAGTCGGCGACCGCGCCCCACCGGGTGGCGACCAGGTGAAACACGCTGCTGGCAACGAAGATCAACCCGATCAGGGTGGCGAGTATTCGCCCGGTGCGCTGCCCGTTGGCATACCACCAGACCATCCCGGCAGCGACGAGAAACGCCAGGTTGGCCAGGTCGTTGAGCGGCTCTCCCCAGAGTCCGGGCGCGGTGCGCTCGCAGTAACCGTCCACGTACGCGGTCCAGTTCACGGGGTAAGCAAACCCCTTCCGGGTGAACGGGGTCCATCCGGGGTCAGCGTAACTGGAGCAGCGGCGCCCAACCGTCCTCGGGATCACCGAGTATCCACGAACCCGGCCAGCCGTATCTGATGTGATCCTCTGGGCCCAGCCGAGCCCGTGCTCCATTGAAGTCGGGCGGAACGGAGAACACGGTCCGATCGAAATCGACGTTGTCGCCGAACTGCGCGTCTTCGAATACTGCCAGCTCGGAAAAATGTGCTGAGTGAAAGGTGACAACGCGTTGGAATCTCGCATCTCCGAAAGAGGTGAACCCGGCGAAGTCGACCTTGTTGAATCGGGTGTACTCATCGAAATCGGCGTTGCGAAAGTAAGACTCTCCGTTGAATTTTGCGGCGGTAAAGTATGCGATATCGGTGAAGGTTGATTCGGTGAAATCAACGCTATGGGAAAATATGGCGCCGTTAAATCGAGTGAAACCGTCGAAAGTGGTTCCAGTGAAGATGGTGTCAGCGAATTGGCAATTACGGAAGTCGGCCTGGTCGAGTTGCGCCCAGGAGAAGTCGAGTAGCAGGCCGGGCCAATGCCGCTCCCCGCCTGGGCGGGAATGGTTAGCGATGATCTTCTGCGCGGTGCGCCGAACCTGCGCCTCCTCCGCCGTGTCATCCGACGGCATCCGGAGATAAGCGCACAACACGTCGGCGATCATCTGCCGCAACGGGCCATCCGCGTGGTCCTGCCCAAGCCGCTCCAGTGCGTACAGCCCACCCAACCGCACCGGAGCGCGCTCCGAACCAAGCTGGTCAACAGCCTTCCCATACTGCTCCGTCACCCGCCGAGCCAGCGCATCCTCCCGCGCATCAGCGGCCGTACGAAGCTGATGTTCCCGAGTGTCCGCAGCGACTTGCTCTGCAAGCCGATGCGCCGCCTCCTTCTGCAGCAAATCCAACTCGGTCGACCGCTGCCGTCGCACCGCCAACCACAACGCGACCGCACCACCGAGCCCGACTCCGAGCGTCCCGCCAGTCCGGATCGCATCAAGCTGCGCCGAATCCGGCGCGAAAGCGAGCAGCACCCACACCGCCACCCCGGCCAGCGCCACCATCGCCGGAAGCCCAGCCCAGATCACCCACCGCGGTATCGGTCGCAACGCCGGTCGTTTGTCCACCAAGACACCTTGGCCCATCCAACCCCCTCCCGTACGCAAACCGCGCGGGTTAGCGTGGGCGGCATGACCAACCCCGTGAGCCGGTTCCCCGTGACGGAACTCGAAGACCTTCCCGACGATCTCCGCGAGCGCATCGGTGCCATCGCGGAGAAATCCGGCTTCACGCCGAACATCTTCCGCGCACTCGGCCACCGCCCAGCCGAGCTGCGGGCCTTCCTCGACTACCACGACGCCCTCATGGAGCGCGAAGGCGGACTCACCAAAGCCGAACGCGAACTGGTCGTCGTAGCCACCTCCGGCGCGAACAACTGCACTTACTGCATCGTCGCGCACGGGGCCATCCTGCGGATCCGCGCGAAGGATCCCGAGCTGTCCGACCAGGTCGCGACCAACCCGTGGCAGGTCGAACTCGACGAGCGCGGCCGGGCAATTGTCGATCTGGCCCTCGCACTGTCTCGCGATTCCGCGTTGTTCGGCGAAGGCGACCTGGCGATGGCGCGCGAGGCGGGGTTGACCGAGGACGAGATCTGGGACGTCGGCGCGATCACGGCGTTGTTCGCGATGTCCAACCGGCTCGCGCATTTGACCGCGCTCAAGCCGAATCCGGAGTTTTACTTGATGGGGCGTCAGAAACGATAGAACGGGCCTGGCAGGTCGCGGCTCATTTCGAACCGGGTGCGCAGCCAGCCGCGCAGGCGGTGCATGGGTTTCGTCCACACTCGCGGCGCGGGCCCGAAATACCTCGGGTCCGCGTGCGGGGTGAAGGAGTCGCCGGTCAGGATGACCGCGGCGTGGCCCAGCGGGCAGTGGCCGGACACCGAGATCACGCCGCGCGTCAGGTTCTCGACCCAGTCGACCTCGTCGACGCCCAGCAGCGTCCGGCGGTCGCACACCGGGCAGTACAGAACGAACATCTATAACTCCCGCCGCCAGGTTTCGCCGGTCACGAGGGGGCCGAACGCGTCCGTCTCCTCTTCGCCGACGAGTTCGAATCCGGCGCCGCGGTAGATCCCGCGCGCGGCGGCGAGCAGGGACAGCGTCCACAGCTCCATCGCCCGATACCCCTGCGCGGCGGCGAATTCGACGCATTCGCGCACCAGGCGTTTGCCGACGCCGTGTCCGCGCGCGGCCGGTTCCAGCAGGAGCAGCCGGAGTTTCGCGGTGCCTTCCTCGTCGCCGGGAGTGCAGAAAATACTGCCGACTCGTTCCCCGTCGAGTTCGGCGATCCAGCCGGCTTGGCGCGGGTCTTCGCGGTGTTCGGCGAAATCGGCGACCACGCGCGCGACCATGGCTTCGAAGCGTTCGTTGAGGCCGTACTCCGCGGCGTACAACGCGCCGTGCCGGTGCACCACCCAGCCGAGGTCGCCTGGACGTGGTGCGCGCACGGTGACCGCCGGTTCCGGTGACTGTTCGCCGACGAGCGCGGTGATGGTCCCCATCGCGCCGAGCAGCCGGCGCTGGTCGGCGTCCGCGAACTGGTCGAGGAGGCCGCCGATCTGGCTGGCCGACCTGTGGTCGAGGTCGGCGAACGCGGCGTGCCCTTCGGCGGTGAGCGTGACGAGTTGGCGGCGCGCGTCGTCCGCGCAGCGTTCGCGGGTGACGAGGCCGCGAGTTTCCAGGCGGCCGAGCAGCCTGCTCGCGTAGCCGCCGTCCAGGGCGAGCCGTTTGCGCAGATCACTGACCTGCAGCTGGTCCTGTTGGGCGAGTTCGAACAGCACTCGCGCTTCGCTCAGCGAGTATTCGGCGTCGGCGGGTCCCTCGTCGAGGACGCCGATCACGCCGGTGTAGAGCCGGTTGAAAGCACGAACCGTGGCAACGCGTTCGGCGAGGACGGAATCCGGCACGGGGACCACCTTGACTCGATCGTTGACTGAGTCAAGCATCTCCCCGTCGCCCGCTCGGGGCAAGGGAATTCCCCCGGTGGTGGAGCCGGAGCGAAAATGGTCCAGACATATGGAAACCCCGTGATGCTGCCAGGTCGGGGGTCCGCCAGCATCACGGGGTCGTAGTGGGTATCGACGCGGCTCTCCGCGGCGTTACACCCAGGGTTCACTGTGGTCTAGATCACTCACGTGAGTGACCCACCAACAGGTTGGTTGTGCAGGTCAGCGCATGAACGGCTGACGCGCCTGGGCGAGGGCGATGAGCTCCTGCCGGACCGTGGAGGTGGCCGCGGTGTCGATCGCCCGGTTCAGCGCCCGGCGAGTGCGAGCCTCGGCGCGACGGGCACGGAGCTTGGCGGCGATGTTGCTCATGGTCTCTTGCATCCCCTTCAGAGGTCTTCGGTGGCTGTGTCTCTAGTATGCACCTTTTTTCACAAGGAATCCAACGAATCTACGGTGACATGGGGCACTTGCCGAAGAATCATCGGCGGTCTCCTGAAGATCACCGGACAGATCGCGTGTCGGCAGTCACAAGCCGCTAACGCGCTAACGGCTTCTAAAGCTATCTAGAAAAATCGCTATAAATAGCTAGGCAGCCGCATAGACCGGTAGCGAGGGGAAGATTCGCTCAGTCCCGGCCGAGCAGGTAGTGCCCGAAGTGCGGCACGGTGAAGGCGATCTGCCCGCGTTCGGCGGAGTAGACCAGGCCTTTCTTCATCAGACTGTCGCGCGCCGGCGACAGCGACGAGGGCTTGCGCCCCAGGTAGACGGCCACATCGGCGGTGCCGGCGGCCTCGTCGCGGCCTTGGGTCAGCTCGGCCATCGCGAGCAGGTACTCGCGTTCGGCGGGCGTCGCGCGTTCGTAGCGCGACCCGAAGAACCCGACCGCCAGCTCGGACTCCGCTTCGGGGGCGGCGACCTGCACGTCCTTGACCGTGATCGGGTCCGCGGGCGCGGCGTCCCAGGCGGCCTTGCCGTAGGCCTGGATGAAATACGGATAACCGCCGGACGCGTCGAAGAGCGCGTCGAGCGCCTCCGGTTCGATCCCGGCGTCCTCGCGTTCGATCGGGGCCATCACCGCGTAGTCGGCGTCCTCGCGGCTGAGCCGGTCGATGCGCGAGTAGCGGAAGAGCCGCTCGGAGTACGACTTCGACGCCGACAGCACCGCGGGCACATGCGGCAGCCCCGCCCCGACCACGACCAGCGGCGCGCCGGATTGCGACAGCTCATGGCAAGCCGCGCACAGCGCCGAGACGTCGTCCGGCTGCAGGTCTTGGATCTCGTCGATCAGCAGCGCGACGCCGGTGCCGACGTCCGCGGCCAGCTCGGCGACGTCGGTGAACAGCTCGACCAGGTCGATCTCGATGTCGCCGGAATCCGCCCGGCCCTGCGCGGCGGGCACGTCGATGCCGGGCTGCCAGCGGTCGCGCAGCTTCGCGTCCGGCTTGTTCGCCTTGAGCGCGAACGCCTTCAGCACCCCGAGCACTTCCTCGACCCGGTCCGGCGCGCGATGCCGCACGGCGAGGTCGCGGATCGCCCGATGCAGGGCCGCGGACAACGGACGGCGCAGTTCCGCGTCCGGTCGCGCCTCGATCTTGCCCGCGCCCCACCGGTGCCGGACGGCCATCGACCGCAACTCCCCCAGCAACACCGTCTTGCCGACGCCGCGCAGGCCAGTGAGCACGAGACTGCGTTCGGGGCGTCCGCGAGCGACGCGTTCGAGCACGACCTCGAACGCCTTCAGCTCCCTTTCCCGGCCTGCCAGCTCCGGCGGCCGCTGCCCGGCGCCGGGCGCGAAGGGGTTGCGGATGGGGTCCACTCTGTCACCGTATCGAGGTATCTAGAGCTGGCCCGATATTTCTGCATAGATACCTAGCGCGTGTTGCTTGAAGGATGGCCGGGTCTGCAGCCCCGTCCATCCTTACCCCCAGCGCACCCTCTGACGGAGCGTTAGTCCGTCAGGTTCCGCTCCGCGTAGATCTTCATCGCGTCGCGGATGTACTCGGCCGTGCCGGGGCCGTGCTTCTCGTCGTACGCGCCGTACCGCGGGTCGGCGACATACATGTGCCCGAGACCGGTGAAGTAGCCCTTCGAGATCTCCATCCCGGTGGGCTTCAGCCACTCGTGCAGCCGTGCGGTGACAGCCTGCGTCTCAGCCGAACCGGCGTCGTGACCAGCGTCGCGAGCGGCGCCGAACGCGAAGCCGATGTCGACCTGTTCCTGCTGGTGGGCCTTCTTCTCGGCCGCCGACAGCGAACTCCACCACTGGTCGCCCTTGCGGTAGGCGTCGGCGCCCCAGCGCTCGGTGACCTCTTCCTTGTACTGGGTGTGGTCGAATCCCTCGAACATTTCCTCTGCCATCAGTCGTTCACCTCCCTTCAGTTTCCGAAGCGTGGTCCGCACGGAATCGATCTGCCGCCCGATCCGCTGCTGCTCTCGCTTGAGCAGCGCCAGGTGCGTTTCGAGCGCCGCGACGCCGTCGCGTTGCCCGTCGAGCACCTCGGCGATCGCGGGCAGGCCCAAGCCCAGTTCGCGCAGCAGCAGGATCCGCTGCAACCGGACGAGTGAGTTCTCGTCGTAGTAGCGGTAGCCGTTGCCGCCGATCCGCGTCGGCGGCAGGAGCCCGACGGCGTCGTAATGCCGCAGGGTCCTGCTCGTCGTGCCCGCGGACCGGGCGATGTCCTGGATCGACCATTCCGTCCTGACCACGGCTTCGACGGTAGAGGTTGACGCAGCGTCAAGGTCAAGCCCGAACCCCGATAGAACTGTCTACGGCAATCTAGAGCCAGAGCAATATTCGACTAGGTATCGCTAGCTCGGTTCGGCGGGCAGCGGGGCGGGCAATCCCGGTTGTAGGTTCTTCTTCAGGGATTCCAGACCAGAGAGGCGAGACCGTGATACTGCGCCGGGTGGCACGTCCACTGCTCGCGTCGATCTTCGTGCTCGGCGGCATCGGTGCCCTGCGCGACACCCAGGGCCACGCGAAGGCGGCCGAACCGTTCCTCACCGAGACCTTCGACAAGGTCGAGGGACTGGTGCCGGACCAGGTCCCGCGCGATCCGGCCACGCTGGTGCGGATCGACGCGGCGGTCAAGATCGGAGCCGGGCTCGCGCTGGCGAGCGGCAAGGCCCCGCGGCTGGCTGCGGTGGCGCTGCTCGGGTCGCTGGTGCCGACGACGCTGTCCGCGCACCGGTTCTGGCAGCTGAGCGATCCGGGCGAGAAGCAGGCGCAGCAGATCCAGTTCTTCAAGAACGCGTCGCTGGCCGGCGGCCTGCTGCTGGCCGCGAGCGACACGGCGGGCAAGCCGTCGCTGGGCTGGCGGGCCTCGTCCTCGGTGGCCGCGATCGCCGCCATCGTGCCGCCGGTCGGCAGCGCCTGCATGAGCCGGCCGCGAGCGGCAACCAGCGAGCAGGCGTCG